>JASBVX010000259.1 GCA_029960865.1 Bacillota bacterium
CAAAGCTGAAGATGATGAGAGAGAGCTGCTCGCGGGCCACCGGTCCCGCAGGATGAAGAGCCGACTGCGGATACGCTAAGGCAAGAAAGGACAAATTCCACCCACCACCTTATCTTCGTCGCATTATATCGATAGGCTCCGGGGCCTACAATGGCCCTTAGGTCTATGAAAAAAGGCCCATCAGGCCGGATGGGTCTGCCGGTAATGCCAGTAATGCAAAAGCCCCCCAGCATTGATGAAGAAATCGTATGGCACCCCTGCCCCCGCTTCCTGGGCAATCCCCTGCTGCTCCATATCGGTTCGCACCTTCTCCCAAAGGATGGCGGCCAAGGCCGCCACCGCCTCGGGGGATGACTCCGCCCGGCCCCCCCGCTCCCTGACAAAAACATCGGTGGTCTCCGTCAGGATCGTCAATACCCGCTCCAGATGGTGGGGAAGGGCGGATAGATCCAGGGCATAAGGGCCAAAATGGCTGACGGCCACCCCCTCCGCAGGAAGCTGGGCCAGCTTGCGGGCGCTTTCCACCATCAGGTCGGGATCAAACTGGTTGGGGACAGTGCTGGGGATCATGTATTGACCTTTGGGCCCTGCCATGGACGGATAGGTGACACCCAGGGCATCGCCGCTGAAGAGGAGACGATCCCCTTCATCGAAGTACGCCACGTGGTGAAAGGCATGGCCGGGCGTCTCCAGGATGCGGATCTCGTGGCCCTCACCCAAATCCAGGCGGAGGGCCTCGGTGGCCAAAAGGAGCCGGGACTCGGGAACGGTCTCCACCGGCCCAAAGACCTGCTCCCACTGGGGACCGTGGGCGGCCGCTGTCCCCGCCACCAGCTTGGAGGGATCCACCAGATGGGGCGCTCCCCGGGGGTGGACCACCACCTGAGCCTGGGGAAGCTCCTGCAAAAGGGTTCCGGTGCCCCCGGCGTGGTCCATGTGGATGTGGGTGAGAAGAATGTAGGCCACCTGTTCCCGCGAGATCCCCTCCTTCTCCAGGGCTTCCAAGACGTAAGGGACGGAGCGGCTTCCTCCAGGGTCCAGGATAGCCACCCGGGGGGCCGCGATGAGATACCCTGCGGTGGCTCCTGGCGCCTGGCCCTGATATAGGTCGAAGAAGCGGGACCCTTTTCCGTTGAGGCTCAAGAACACCTCGTTCACCTTCCCCTCCGCCGCCGGAAAGTTAACCCGTTCCGGGGCCGTTGGTCCTCCATGACGATAGTAAAATGGGCAGGGGACGGACAAGCGTGATCTTTTTGCGGCAGCGGTGGCCATCCTACGCGCTGGGCCTCCTTTTCCTCCTGGCCGGCCTCTTTCTCGGCTGGGAGACCCGGGCCTGGCTGCAGGCAAGGGCTCCCCTCGAAGGGACGGTCCCGCCTCCTCCACCGGAAGATCACGCCCCCCCGCTTCCGCCCAACGCCGGCGATGAACCCGACCTTTTCAGCAAATCCGTGTACTTCGATGGTCTTTTCCAACCGACCGCCCTGGCCTTCGCCTCCGACGGTTCCCTCTACGTGGCCCAAGCTGACGGCACTGTCTGGCTTCTGGATCCACCCGGACAAGATGGCAAACCCAGGAGCGTGCGGCTCCTGGCTTCAGGGATTCCCAACCCTCAGGGCCTCTGGGTCCTCAAAAAAGATGATCTCC
>JASBVX010000022.1 GCA_029960865.1 Bacillota bacterium
GAGCATCGAAGGGGAAGATGTCCTCATCGTGGAAGATATCATCGATACCGGCATGACCCTGCAGTACCTGCGGCAAAACATGCTGGCCCGCAACCCCAAGAGCCTTAAAGTGGCGGTTCTTCTGGACAAGGCGGAAAGGCGGCGGGTGGACGTCCCCGTGGAGTATGTGGGTTTCACCATTCCCGATCGTTTCGTGGTGGGTTATGGCCTCGATTACGCGGGTCAGTTCCGCAACCTCCCCTATGTGGCGACGGTGGAGTTGGAGGATGGGAGCCGTGACTAACGCCGAGGAACTGCTGGCGGCCATGCAGGCCCAGGTGGGAGAGGGACAGGCTCTGGTGGCCCTCTCGGGCGGGGTGGATTCTTTTGTCGCGGCCACTTTGGCCCAGCGAGCCTTGGGGGAAAGGCTCCATCCCGTCTTGGTGGATCACGGGCTCTTGCGGGAAGGCGAACGGGAAGAAGTGGAGGCGGCAGCTGCCCGGGTGGGGATGAACCTTCACACGGTGGATGCCGCCTCCCGCTTCCTGGCGGCCCTGCGGGGGGTGACCGACCCGGAAGAGAAGAGGCGCCGGATCGGTCACCTTTTCATCGAGATCTTTGAAGAGGCGGCGGGTAAACTGCAGGAAGCTTACGGGCCTATCGGTTTTCTCGTGCAGGGCACCATCCTCCCCGATGTCCGAGAAAGTCATCCCCAGGGGAACAGAGGGATGGTCAAGTCCCATCACAACGTGGGGGGGCTTCCCGAAGCCATGGCGCTGACGCTGGTGGAACCTTTGCGCCACTTGGACAAGCCACAGGTGCGGGAGCTGGGTAGATCCCTGGGGGTTCCAGAAGCGATCATCACCCGACAGCCCTTCCCCGGCCCCGGTCTGGCGGTGCGGGTGGTGGGGGAAGTGACGGAGGAAAGACTAGCCCGGGTACGGCGGGCCGATGCCATCGTCCGCCACGAAGTGGAAGGGGCGGGGTGGAAAGAGAAGCTCTGGCAGTACTTTGCCCTTTTGACAGGGGCCCCATCGGTGGGGTACCGGGAGGGACGGCGGGTGTGGGGAGAAGTGCTGGCGGTGCGGGCCGTGGTGGCCCAGCGGGCCGATGCGGCGCAGGTGGCCCCCTTTCCCCCAGACTTTCTCTTCTCCCTTGCGGAAAAGATCCTTTCCGAGGTGCCGGGTCTCAGCCGGGTGGTCTTCGACATCACGGGAAAGCCGCCAGCCACCATCGAATGGGAATAACGCATAGCGGACCTTGGGCAGGGCCATCCTAAGGGCCGGAGGCCCAAGAACCCTTGTGGCGATGGCGGGCAGCAGGCGTAGGATGCCTTCTCCTCCTGGCGACGGGGTGTTACAGCAGCCCTCCGGCCCAGATGCCTGCATCCCGGGAAGAAGTCCGGACCGTTGTGCGGGAAGAGCTGAAGTCGGGGGAGGGCCGCACCGCCATCGATGATGCCGTGCGGCGCCAGGGGATTGCCCCGGAGATCCAGCGCACCCTCATGACGCCGGAGGGCCAAAGGCTCATCCTGGATCAGGTGAAAGAGCTTTTGCGATCTCCTGAATTCAAGGAGGCCCTGGCCAAGGAAATGGCTTCCCTCATGGGATCGCCCGATGTGAAGAAATCCCTTCAGGATGGGGTCAAAGAAGCGCTCATGTCCCTTTTGAGCGGCGGAGGGGGTGCCGCTTCGGGGGGAGAGGAAAGCAAAGGCGGGTCCGGCGGCGGAGGTGGATCCGGTGGTGGGGGAGGAAGCGGCGGGAGCGGAGGAAGCAGCGGGCCCTAAATCCTTTTACGGTGGGACTTTCGTCCCGACTTTATTGTCGAATCGGAAAAGAACTTTCCAAAACGGCAAGCATTAGGTCGTCTTGCGGGGATAAGAGGACCCTGGTCGTCTTTTTGGCCCGAGGCAAAAGGCCATTTCGTCCTAACGAAAGGAAAGGGTCCACAAGGAATCTGGCCGAATAAGGGGAACTTTCCCTAAGGTTATGTCGCCAACAAGGAGGCAGAAGTGGGAATGCCCAGACCGGCTCCCTCAAGACGGGTATCCACGGCCGTGGCCGGCAGTTTTCCGGTGCGGCGAGGGCTTCTCCTTTTCCTAGGACTCCTCACCGTTTTGGTCTTTGTCTGGACCGGACCGTCTCTCTTGGGCGGAGGCATCTTTTTGCTGCTCTTGGCCGGTTATGCCGGACTCGTGCCGGGCCTTTTCATCCTTCCGGTCCGGCTGCGGGATCGGGTGCCCGTGGAAGCCCTTTGCCGGCTGGGCCTTCTTTTGGGGGAGGGCGTCTGGGTGGCCACTCCCCGCAGGGGCAGGGCCTGGGTGGTGGCGACGGCGGGCAAGGTGCCTTTTGCGGCCGGGGAGGCCCTTCCGAAAGAAGCCCGGAAGGAAAGCCGGCTCCTCCGCTGGAAGGGGAGACCGGTGGGATGGTGGGGCGTCAGGGGGAGGAGCCGTCTCCCCTTCTCCACGAGTCTCAATTTGCGAAACGATCTGGAATTTCTTCTGGCGCAGACCTGTTTCTACCGACAGGTATCCTCCCGGCCTCTGGCCAGGTTTCCTTCCTCCCTTCTGAGGACTCTCCCGTGTCCGGTGGTTTTTCTCGATGACAAGGACCGCCTGGTGGCTTTTACCGAAGAAGCTGCCGCCCGCTGTCCCGGGCTCAAGAAAGGGGCCCGGTGGGAAGAGGCGGCCGGTCTTTTGCCTGAGGGGATCAAGGCGGCGGCGCGGCCCTGGGGACGGGGTAGGGTCCTCTACCTCCAGCCGGAGATCTCCCTGGATAAGGAGCGCTATGCCGCTATGGGGCAGATGGCGGCCATGGCGGCCCATGAAATCCGCAACCCCCTGACGGCCATCCAGGGATTTTTGCAACTCCTGCAAAAAGACCTGGTCGCTCCCCACCACAAGGAATACCTGCGGATCGCTTTGGAGGAGATGGAACGGATTGCCCACCTGACCCAGGACATGCTCCTCATGGTTCGGCAACCTCAGGAGGAGGGACAAGCTCTTTTGGGGGAGGGGGTGCAGGCGGCCTGGGAGATCCTGCGGCCCTTGGCGGAGGCGGGAGGCCACCGGCTGCAGGTGGATATACCGGATCAGGCCATGTTCGTCCCCATGACGGAGCGTCACCTGCGCCAGGTCCTGTTGAATCTTTTTCGCAATGCCCTGGAAGCCATGCCTCGAGGGGGCCGGGTGCGGGTGCAGGGATGGTGTCGCCACGGGGAAATGGGATTCACAGTGGAGGACGAAGGGGAAGGCATTCCTCCCGAGGACCTAGGTAAAGTCTTTTCGCCCCTTTACACCACCAAAAAGGGAGGGACAGGCCTGGGACTTCCCATCGTGGGGATCCTGGTGCAGATGTCGGGCGGAAGAATAGAGGTGGCTCCTTTGCCCCAAGGGGGCACCGCCTTCACGTTGAGCTGGTCCCTCCCCGCCGGGGCCGGCGGGGGCCCTGGGCGGTATAATCAAAGCTATGGAAATCCTGCATCAGCTCAATGACGCCCAAAGAAGAGCCGTCACCCATCCCGGCGGTCCCCTTTTGATCCTGGCGGGGGCAGGGTCGGGGAAGACCCGGGTCTTGACCCTGCGGCTGGCCTGGCTGATGGAGAAGGGCATCCCGGGAGACCGCCTCCTGGCGGTGACCTTTACCAACAAGGCAGCTCGGGAGATGAAAGAACGGGTGGAAAAACTCATGGGGTCCCGGGCGCGGGGGCTCCTGGTGGCCACCTTCCACAGCGCCTGCGCCCGCTTTTTGCGGGTCCACGGGTCACGGCTCGGTTTGAGCCCCGGATTTACCGTGTTGGATGCCGATGATCAGAAGGCGCTGATGAAAGACATTCTGAAGGAAAGGGGTGCGGATGGCCGCTGGCATCCCGGGAGCTTTTTAACCCGCATCAGCCGGTGGAAGAACGAAGCCGTGGGCCCCGAGGCGGCCAGAGAGAGGGCTTTGGACTACTTCGAAGACCAGGCGGCCACCCTGTACGGGGCTTATCAGCGAAAGCTCCAGCAGGCTCAGGCGGTGGATTTCGACGATCTTCTCTGGCTAGGCGTCCGCCTCTGGGAAGAGAATGAGGACCTGACGGAGCGCTACGGCCATCATTTCCTCCACCTTCTGGTGGACGAATACCAGGACACCAATCCCCTGCAATACCGGTGGGCGCGGGCCCTCAGCCAATATCACCGCAATCTCTTCGTGGTGGGGGATGCCGACCAATCCATCTACGGCTGGCGGGGAGCCGATATCCGCAACATCCTGGACTTCGAAAGGGACTATCCCGATGCCCAGGTGATCAAGCTGGAGCAGAACTACCGCTCCACCCAGAACATCCTGGATGCGGCCGGCCGTCTCATCCGCCACAATGTCCAGAGGCGGGAACGAGGTCTGTGGAGCCGCCTGGGCCCGGGAGAGCCTGTGGAGGTGCGGGCCTTCCCGAATGACCAGGAAGAAGCCGGCTTTGTGGCCCGGGAGATCCGCCGCCTGGTGGAGGGGGAGGGGTTCAGCTTCGGCGAGGTGGCCATCCTCTACCGCACCCATGCCCAATCCCGCCCCCTGGAGGAAGCTCTTTTGAAGGCCCAGGTGCCTTATCAGATCGTAGGGGGCATCAAGTTCTTCCAGCGGCGGGAAGTGAAGGATCTCCTGGCCTACGTGCGCCTGGCGGCCAACCCGGCCGATGAACTCAGCTTTCGGCGCATTGCCAACGTCCCCCGCCGCGGGATCGGCTCCCAGACCCTGGAAAAGATCCTTGCCCGTTTTGATGGTCGTCCCTTTTTCGAGGTCCTGGAGGAAATGGGAGAAGGTGCGGGGGGAAGGGGGGCGTCCGCCCTGCAGAGCCTGGGCCGCCTTCTCCGGCGGCTGGCTGAAGCCAAAGAGACGTCGAATCTGGGGGATTTGGTGCGGATGGCGGGGGAGATAAGCGGCCTGAAAAATCTCTTCCGCACCCACGATGTCGAAGATCTGGCCCGCTTGGAGAACCTGGAGCAGCTGGAAGCCCTGGCGGCCCAGCGCAGCCAAGATGAGCCCTCCCTCACCCTGGAAGCGTTTCTGACCGAGATTGCCCTTCTGTCGGAAGCCGACACCATGGAAGAAGGGCGCAGCGCCGTGGCCCTCATGACCCTCCACACCGCCAAAGGGCTGGAGTTTCCCGCGGTGTTCCTGGTGGGGATGGAAGAAGGGGTCCTCCCCCACTGGCGTTCCCTGGGGGAAAACGAAGACGGTGACGTGGAGGAAGAGCGGCGCCTCTGCTACGTCGGCATGACCCGGGCCAAAAGCCTCCTGTACCTGACCTATGCCCACACCCGTTACCTCATGGGGGAGTTTCGGGAAAGCCCCCCTTCCCGTTTCCTTAAGGAAGCAGGTCTCTTCCAGGAGAAACGAACGTCTTCGGAGCCCTGGCCGCCGCCTGCCAAGGCGAGGCTGCGCACGGGACCGGCGGTGTCCCCGCAGGTTTCTCCACCCGCCCTCGATTACGATCCAGCCCTCTGGCCTCCGGGACAAGCGGTCCTCCACCCGATTTTCGGGGAGGGCCGGGTGGTGACGGTGGTGGGCCACGGGGAAGAAGCCCAGGTGACGGTGGCCTTCCCGGGCCAGGGGGTGAAGCATCTGGTGGCCCGTTATGCCCGGTTGCAGCCGCTGCAGGAAGGGGAGGGAGAAGGGTGAAGGAAGGGTCCTTGGAGGAAGCCCGGGAGCGGGCCGAGGAGCTGCGCCGCCTGATCCGGTACCATAGCGACCGCTACTACCTCCTCGACGACCCTGAGATTTCCGACGCGGAGTTCGACCGGCTGGTGGCGGAGCTGAAGCAACTGGAAGAGGCTTATCCCGAGCTCCGCACCCCCGATTCGCCCACCCAGCGGGTGGGAGGGGCGGTCTCTCCCGCCTTTGCTCCCGTCCCCCATGAAAGGCCCCTTTTGAGCCTGGACAATATCCACGACGAGAAGGGACTTTTGCAGTTCATGGGGAGGGTGAAGCGGCTTTTGCAGGAAGAAGCCCCCCATGTGGCCCCGGAATTCGTCCTGGAGCCCAAGATCGATGGTCTTTCCATCGCCATGGATTACCGGAGGGGAGAGCTTTACCGAGGGGCTACCCGAGGCGACGGCTACGTGGGAGAGGACGTGACGGCCAACCTGCGCACCCTCAGAGACATCCCCCACCGCCTGAAGGCCCCCTTTCCCGAGAGGCTCCTGGTGCGGGGGGAAGTCTACATGCAAAACGAGGATTTCGTGGCGCTGAACCAGCGGCGAGAGGAAGAAGGTTTGCCGGTCTTCGCCAATCCCCGCAATGCTGCCGCCGGTTCGGTGCGCCAGAACGACCCCCAGGTGACGGCCCACCGCCCCTTGAAACTTTTTTGTTACGAGATCCTGCTGGGGGAGGGGGAGAACCTTCCCCTCACCCAGTGGGAAGCCCTGAAAGCTCTGGAAGCCTGGGGGTTACCCGTTAACCCGGAACGATACCTGGAACAAGACCCTAGCGCCATCATGGGACGCCTTTCCGATTGGCAGGAGCGCCGCCATCACCTCCCTTATCCTATGGATGGGGCCGTCTTGAAGCTGAACGATCTGCGGGCCCATGACCTCTTGGGGACGACCCAGCACAGCCCCCGCTGGTCCATCGCCTTCAAATTCCCCGCCGAGCAGGCCATCACGCAGGTGGAGGACATCCAGATCTCGGTGGGGCGGACGGGGGTCCTCACCCCCCTGGCCATCCTCACCCCGGTGGTCCTGGCAGGCACCACCGTCTCGCGGGCCAGCCTCCACAACGAGGATTACGTGGCGGAGAAAGGCATCCGGGTAGGGGACTGGGTCGTTTTGGAGAAGGCGGGGGACATCATTCCGCAGGTGGTGAGAACCCTGCCGGAAAGGCGGCAGGGGACGGAAACACCCTTCCAGATGCCCGACCACTGCCCTGTGTGCGGAGCCATCGCCGTCCGGGAGGAGGGGGAAGCGGCCCGGCGCTGCATCAATACCGCCTGCCCTGCCCAGGTGCGCCAGCGCCTGATCCACTGGGCCAGCCGGGGCGCCATGGATATCGACGGATTGGGTCCTTCCCTGGTGGATCGCCTGGTGGAGGCAAAGCTGGTGGCGGATGTGAGCGACCTCTACCGCCTGACGGCTGCCCAGCTGGAGGCCCTCCCCCGGATGGGGGAGCGTTCCGCCGCCAGCCTTTTGCGCCAGATCGAGGCCAGCCGTACCCGGCCCCTGCACCGTTTCCTCTATGCCCTGGGGATCCGCCACGTGGGCGCCCGCATGGCGCAGATCTTGGCCCAGCATTTCGGGCACCTGGAGGCCTTGGAAAAAGCCACTCGGGAAGAGCTCCTGGCCATCCCTGCCGTGGGCCCCATGGTGGCCCAGAGCATCGTCACCTACTTTTCACAGCCGGAAACAAAAGAGCTTCTGGAGCGTCTTAAGGAGCGAGGGGTCCACCCCGCGGCGGAGGAGGCCAGCGCTCCTTCGGGGCCTCTCCAGGGAAAAACGTTCGTTCTCACCGGAACGCTCTCCCGCCCCCGCAGCCAGTTCCAGAGCCTTATCGAAAGGGCAGGGGGCAAGGTGACGGGTTCGGTGAGCCGGGCCACCGACTACGTGGTGGTAGGGGAGTCACCCGGGCAGAAGGCCACCCGGGCTAGGGAACTGGGGGTTCCCACCATCGGGGAAGAGGAATTGGAGCGGCTGTTGCGGGGGGACAATCGGGAAAGGTAGGGGCGATCTTGCAAAACAAGCGGCGGCGAAGGAACACGTGGCGAGGGGCCTTCCTGGGAGGGCTCCTTCTTTTGGTGGGCGTCGGATTGTATCTGGGGCTGACTTGGAGAACGGGAGAAGCCCAGGGAGCATCTCCGGCTCCAGGGGAGGGTGATCGGCTGGTGCTCCTCTGGCCCGGTCCTTGGCCCGATCTCGGCAGCTGGTACGGCGTGCGGTCCAGTTCCGGCCTTGGAGAAGCCCCTCTTTGGGGCGACTGGATCTATGGAAGCCTCCTGGATCCTGCGCCCGAGGGCTGGCAGCCGGGGCTGGCCCTCTCCATCACCAGGGATGGGGAAGGGCTCTACACCCTGGAGCTGGACCCCAAGGCCACCTGGTCCGACGGGACCCCTATGGCGCCGGAGGACATCGCCGCCGCCTTCCAAGGGGTGAAAGGGGATCCCGAGAGCCCTTACCATGAAGCAGCCCAAGCCCTGGCGGAAGGGGGCATCACCTGGAAGGAAGAAGGGGGAACGACCTTTCTCACCTTAAAGCTCCAGGGACCTGAGGCGGGCCGCGCTCTCTTTGCCCTTCTGACCATGGGGATCGGGCCGGGCCCCCAGCGGTCGGGCCTGACCTCGGGAGCTTACAAGGCGGAGAAGACGGCCGCGGGGTGGAGCTTCACCCCGCGGGCGGAAGGTCTTCCGCCGGTGGAGGTCAAACCTCTCACGCCCCAGATGTCCATCCAGGATCTCGGAAAAGCTTTTCAGGCGGCACCCCTGGCCAGCCCAGGGGTTCCCAAAGGAGCCCGCCTGTGGATCAGGCCCCGACCGGCGATCGGTTACCTGGCCATGAACGTGAGGGTGCAGCCGGCCGGCACCACCCTCACCCTTCCCTTGAGAAAGGCGTTGGCGGCTTCCCTTCCCGGCGATCTATGGCAAGAGGGCGCCCCTTTTCTGCAGCCTGCCGTGTCTCCTTTGCCCCTGGGCCATTGGGCCGCCCCTGCCCTCAGGGAGGAGAAAGGGACCCAAGATCAAGATGCGGCCTCCCTCTTTGCGGAAGCAGGGTACCACCGCCGGGAGGATGGCCGGCTGGTGGACAAGGATGGGCGGGAGCTGGAGGTGCACCTGGCCTACCTGGAGGAAGATTCCTTCCAGAAAGATCTAGCGCTAAAGGCCGCGGCTGCCCTGGAGAAGGAAGGGGTGCGCGTGGACCCCATGCCCATGGATGGGGAGACCTTTGCCCGTCAGGTCTTTTTGCGCAAATCCTTTTCCCTGGCCCTCCTCCCCTGGTCGTCGGAGGGGGAGAGCTCCCTGAGCCAGCTCCTCTGGCCCAAGAGCTCCTTCGCCTTGACCGGGGGGAAGGGAGAAAAGCTGGAGGCCCTGGGAGGGTGGGAAGGATGGGCAGCCGACCTACCTGCCCTGGTCCGCCTCTACGGGGAGGCCTGGCAGGAGGCCCAGGAGGAGGTCCTCCTCCTTCCCCTCTATCAGCCGGTGGAGGTGTGGGCCGCCGCTCCCGGGGTGGCTCTGGAGCCCTTGGGATTCCGGCGCCCTTGAGAGAATTGCTACACTATCCGGTATGAGGGAGGTAGGACCCCTGATCATTTCCCGGGAAATATTGCGACAGCTTTCGTCAACTGCGGCTCTGGAGCTGAAGCCGGAAGAGGAAACGAAGCTCCTGGACCAGCTCACAGGGATCCTGGAGGGGCTCCAAGTCCTGGAGGCGGTGGACGGTCGGGATGCACCTCCTATGCCCCCGGCACCGGCGGCGGCCGTCTGGCGGCAGGGAGACCAGCCGGTTCCCTCCCTGGAGAGGGAGCAGGTTCTGAGCCAGGCCCCGCAAGAGCGGGCCGGCTACTTTGCCGTGCCCACCATGGTGGGGGAGGAGGACGAAGGATGAGCCTCATCTGGGAAGATGTTGCCCGACTCCGCCAAAGAGCGGTGCGGCGGGAAGTATCGGCGGTGGAAATCGCCTCGGCTTTCCTGGAACGCCAGGAAGTCACCGAAGGAAAGATCCGCGCCTTCCTTTACCGACCGCCGGCGGAGGAGATCCTGACCCAAGCCCGATCCCTCGACGAGCGGATGGCGCGGGGGGAAGAGCCGGGGCTCCTGTGGGGCATTCCCGTGGCCATCAAGGACAATATGGCGGTAGAGGGTATGCCTATGACGGCAGCCTCCCGGATTTTAGAAGGGTACCATCCTCCTTACGATGCCACGGTGGTGAAGAAACTCCGGGAAGCAGGGGCGCTCGTGGCCGGGAAGACCAACCTGGACGAATGGGCCATGGGTTCTTCCACGGAAACCTCCGCCTTCGGGCCCACCTACAACCCTTGGGATCGAAGCCGGGTGCCGGGGGGTTCTTCGGGAGGGGCGGCAGCGGCGGTGGCGGCGGGAGAAGTTCCCCTGAGCCTGGGGAGCGATACAGGGGGCAGCATTCGTCAGCCGGCTTCCTTCTGCGGGGTGGCGGGACTGAAGCCCACCTACGGCCATATCTCCCGCTACGGGGTGGCCTCCCTGGCTTCCTCCCTGGACCATATCGGACCTCTGGCGAGAAGGGTAGCGGATGCGGCCTTGCTCTACCTTGTCCTGAGGGGCCGGGATCCCCTGGATGGCCAAACGTGGGAAGCCCCAGGGACGCCCCTGGAGATGCCTCAGCCCCTGGATTCCTTGAAGGGATGGCGCATCGGCCTTCCCAAGGAGGCCTTTACCCACCCGGCTTTGGATGCCCAGGTGAAAGAGGCGGTGCTGGCGGCGGTGGAGCTTTTGGCCGCCCGGGGAGCCCAGGTGGAGGAGTGCTCCTTGCCCACCTTTCACCTCAGCCTGGAAGCCTATCAAGTCCTGATGGCCATGGAAGCCGCTTCCAACCTGGCCCGCTTCGACGGGATCCGGTATGGGCGGCGGGCAACAGGTGAAAGCCTGCAAGAGCTTTACGCCAAGACCCGGGGCCAGGGCTTTGGCTTTGAAGTCAAACGGCGGATCCTCTTAGGAACCTATCTAGGGCAGGCGCCCCAATACCCGCTTTTGTGGGAGCGGGCCGACAAAGTCCGGCGCCTTTTGCGGGCGGAAATGGAGGATCTCTTCCGCCGCTTCCATGTCCTCATCACGCCCACGTCCCCGACGGTGGCCTTCCCCTTCGGCGCCCTGGAAAGGGATGGGGACCTGCGCTCTTATGCCGACATCTACACCATTCCCGCCAACCTGACAGGGGTGCCGGCCCTTTCCGTGCCTTGCGGGTTTGCCCCTCACCTGCCGGTGGGGATGCAGCTCTTGGGACCCTGGGGAACCGAAGAAAGCCTCTTCCGGGTGGCCCGGACCTATGAAGAAGAGGCCCAGTGGCCCTTGAAGCCGCCCCTGGGGGAAGGCACGGGCGTTGCGGGGAGGAGGCAGCCATGACCCAGTTATATGAAGTGGTAATCGGGCTGGAAGTCCATGTGGAGCTTTTGACGGCCAGCAAGATGTTCTGCGCCTGCGGGACCGACTTCGGGCGGCCCCCCAACACCCTGGTGTGCCCCGTTTGCCTGGGTCTTCCCGGGGCCCTGCCGGTGCCCAACGAAAAGGCGGTGGAACTGAGTTACCGCGCCGCGGCTGCCCTCCAATGCCAGCTGGCGCCCCGGCTCTCCTTCCACCGCAAGCACTACTTTTACCCCGACCTCACCAAGGGTTACCAGATATCCCAGGCCCATTCCCCGGTGGGGGAAAAGGGTGTGGTCATCATCGAGGACGAGGAAGGGCGGGAGAAACCCATCCGCATCCGCCGCCTTCACCTGGAGGAGGATACGGGGAAATCCCTCCACGATCAGGGGGAGGGGTCCCTGGTG
>JASBVX010000260.1 GCA_029960865.1 Bacillota bacterium
CGACAACCTTCCGCTTACAAGGCGGGTGCTCTGCCGTTGAGCTACGCCAGCCGCGAAGGGAACTATACCATACCTCCGCCGCTTGGGGCAAGGATCTAGACCGGAAGGATGCCCCTGTCCCTGGATTCCAGATAGCGGGTGATCTTCCTCTTGACCCGCTGCAGGGCATTGTCGATGGACTTCACGTGGCGGTCGAGGCTTTCGGCAATCTCCTGATAGGATTTCCCGTCCAGGTAGGCCATGAGAACCTGCCACTCCAGCTCGCTCAAGATCTGGCCCATGGTGTTCTCCATATCCCCGAACTCTTCTTCGTGGATCAGGAGATCCTCCGGGTTGTCGGGCCGCACCCCCGGAATGACATCCAGGAGGGTGCGATCGGACTCTTCGTCAAAGATGGGGCGGTTCAAGGACACGTAGGAATTGAGGGGTATGTGCTTTTGACGGGTGGCCGTCTTGATGGCGGTGATGATCTGCCGAGTAATGCAGAGCTCGGCGAAGGCCCTGAAGCTGGAGAGTTTATCACCGCGGAAATCGCGGATGGCCTTATAGAGACCGATCATGCCCTCCTGAACGATATCTTCCCGGTCGGCGCCAATGAGGAAATAAGAGCGCGCCTTGGCCCGCACGAAGTTTTTATACTTGACGATCAGGAATTCCAATGCCTCCTGGTGACCCTCCCGGGCCAACTCCACCACGTCTTCGTCCGGCATCTCCCGCAGCGACCCGTCGGTGAACTCGATGCTGGGCTGGATGGCCACTGGCACCCCTCCTGAAAAGTCTGCCTTTAGGCGCCCGTTTGCACGGTGGCGCCAGTATAGGCTAGAGCCCGTCCAGTGGTCAACAATATGTGAACTCTTTCTCGATCATGCCCGCCGCTGACGGAGGGCTTCAAAGAGGAAAAGGGCACCCGCCACCGAGGCGTTCAGGGACCCCACCCGGCCCGCCATGGGAATGGAGCCCAGAAAATCGCAGCGCTCTTTCACCAAGCGGGGAAGCCCTTTCCCTTCGGCCCCCACCACCAGGGCCAGGGGGAGGGTCAGGTCTAGCTCCCAGTAAAGCTCGCGGGCCTGGGGATCGGCCCCCACGATCCAGACGCCTTCTTTCTTCAAGCGCAGGAGAGCCTGGGGGATCCCCGGCACCTGGGCGACGGGGAGGTAGGCCAGCGCCCCTGCCGCCGCCTTTTCGGCCGCCGGGGTGAGGGGCGACGAGCGGTGGGCGGGAAGGATCAGGCCGTGGGCGCCGGCTGCATGGGCACTCCGGATGAGGGCCCCCAGGTTGCGGGGATCTTCCAGGGCAGCCACCACCAGGAGAGGCACCTGGCCCTGGGGAATGCCCTGCATCAGCTCATCCAGGGTGAGAAGGCGGTAAGGTTCCACCAGCGCGACGATCCCTTGATGGCGTGCTCCCCGGCTGAGGCGCTCCAGCCTCTCCTCTTCCCCCTATCCCCCGGGCTTTCTGGAGAAGGGGCCCCAGACCCTTGCCGGCCTCCGGCGCAGCATAAAGGATCTTGAGCGCCCGACGAGCCTCCAGGGCTTCTTCCACAGGCCGCCGGCCCGGCACCACCGCCTGCCGGTCCCCGGGCCGGCTGCGCCAGCCGTCAGCCATGGCGCCACTTCCAGCGAGGACCTTG
>JASBVX010000023.1 GCA_029960865.1 Bacillota bacterium
TTTCATGGCCCTTTCTGTTTTTGCCGCGGGGAATTTTGTCCTGACCCTTTGGCTGTGGTTTGGCACCCGCGCCCTGGCTCCGGAGGAACAGGCGTCTTGAATAGACAGTGATGTTGGAAAGCCCATCCAGGAGGTGAGGTTCTTGGCAGAGTCGGAGTTCATGAAAGGTCTGGGTCGTTCCCTGGCCTATTTTCGACGGGGGGAACGTTATGGTGGGGGGTGGCAGGAGCTCAATCCCCGGAATCGGGAATGGGAGGACACCTACCGTAACCGCTGGGCCCACGACCGGGAAGTGCGCACCACCCACGGGGTCAACTGCACCGGCTCCTGCAGCTGGAAGGTGCACGTCAAGGGCGGCATCATCACCTTCGAGACTCAAGAGGTGGATTATCCCTCCAACGGACCCGATGCCCCCGAATACGAACCCCGGGGGTGTCCCCGGGGGGCCAGCTTTTCCTGGTATATCTACAGCCCCTTGCGGGTGAAACACCCTTACGTCCGCTGCTCCCTTCTGGAGCCGTGGCGAAAATTGCGGGAAAAGGGCTTGGACCCGGTGGAGGCCTTTGCCGCCCTGATGGCGGATGAAGAGGCGGTGACCCGCTACAAGCGCTCCCGGGGAAGGGGAGGCTTTGTCCGGGCCACCTGGGATGAAGCCGAGGAACTGGTGGCGGGAGCCACCGTGTACACCATCAAGGAATATGGCCCCGACCGCCTGGCGGGCTTTACTCCCATTCCCGCCATGTCCATGGTCAGCTATGCGGCAGGGAGCCGGTTTCTCACCCTGCTGGGTGGTTCTATGGTGAGCTTTTACGACTGGTACTGCGATCTGCCGGCGGCCTCCCCCGAAATATGGGGGGAGCAGACGGATGTGCCGGAAAGCGCCGACTGGTACAACAGCGGGTATATCCTTGTCTGGGGAACCAATCCCCCCATGACGCGCACCCCCGATGCCCACTTTCTGGCGGAAGCCCGCTACCGGGGAGCCAGGGTGGTGAGCATCAGCCCCGATTACTCGGAAAGCACCAAGTTTGCCGATGAGTGGCTCCCGGTAGCTCCAGGTCGGGACGGAGCCCTGGCCATGGCCATGACCCACGTGGTGCTGAAAGAATACTACGGCGATGAAATCGAACCGTCTTTTGCCCAGTACGTGAAACAATATACCGATCTGCCCTTTCTGGTGACAATGCGCCGGTTGGACGACGGGCGCTACGCGCCCGACCGGTATCTGAGGGCCAGCGACCTGGGAGTGGAAACGGAAAAGGCCCAGTGGAAACTGGTGGTCCACAACAGCCTCACCGATGGCCTGGCCCTCCCGAAAGGAAGTCTGGGCTATCGCTGGGGGGATGAGGGGCGGTGGAACCTGGAGCTGGAAGACGGGGAAACGGGAGCACCCATCGATCCTACCCTCACCTTTCTCCATCACGGGCAAAAGGAGGTCCTCCCCACCCTCTTTCCTGTGTTCCGGGATGAGGGATCGGAGGCGGTGGAGCGGGGCGTGCCGGCCCTCAAGCTGAAGGCCGGCGGTGAGGAACTCCTGGTGACCACCGTCCTGGATCTAATGCTGGCCAACGCCGGGGTGTCCCGGGGGCTTCCTGGGGACTACCCGCAGGACTACGACGATCCCAAACCCTACACCCCCGCCTGGCAGGAGGCCATTACAGGGGTGAAACGGGAGCAGGCCATCTCGGTGGCCCGGGGCTTTGCCGAAAATGCCCTTCGTACCGGGGGACGCTCCATGATCCTCATGGGGCCGGGGGTCAACCACTGGTTCCACCAGGATGCCACTTACCGGGCCATGTTGAACCTGGTGCTCCTTTGTGGCTGCCAGGGGGTAAACGGGGGCGGCTGGGCTCACTACGTGGGGCAGGAGAAGGTCCGCCCCTTGGAAGGCTGGCAAGCGGTGGCCTTTGCCCGGGACTGGGGGGTCGTTCCCCGCCTCCAGAACGGGACCTCCTTCTGGTACTTCGCCACCAGCCAGTACCGCTATGAGGATACGTCGCTGGAGCTTTTGGCTTCCCCCGTGGCCCAGCCGGGGGAAGCCAAGACCATAGCCGACTACAACATCATCGCCGCCCGCCTGGGATGGCTCCCCAGCTATCCCCAGTGGAACGGCAACCCCCTGGATCTGGCGGAGGGAGACCGTCCCGAGGAGGCGCTGGTGAAGAAGGTGCGACAAGGTGACCTCAGGTTTGCCGTGGAGGATCCCGACGACCCCACCAATTTCACCCGCATCCTCTTTGTCTGGAGGGCCAATCCCCTTACTTCCAGCGGCAAGGGGCAAGAGTATTTTCTCCGCCATCTCCTGGGAACGGGATCCGGGGTGCTGGCGGAGGAAGAGTCGACCCTTCACCCTGAGGAGATGGTCTGGCGGGAAAAGGCAGCGGAAGGAAAGCTGGATCTCCTGGTCACCCTCGATTTCCGCATGTCGGGTACGGCCCTCTATTCGGATGTGGTCCTTCCTGCTGCTACCTGGTACGAAAAGGATGACCTCAGCACCACCGACCTCCATCCCTTCATCCACCCCTTCAACCCCGCCATCGCTCCCCCCTGGGAGGCGAGAAGCGACTGGGACATCTTCACGGCCCTCAGCAAGAAAGTCTCGGAGCTCGGGAAAACCTATCTGGGAGTACGCCGGGATCTGGTGGCGACGCCTCTAGCTCACGATACGCCCCAGGAGATAGCCCAGCCCCTGGGGGAGGTCCTGGACTGGAAGAAGGGCGAGGTGGAACCCTTCCCCGGAAAGACGTTTCCCCAACTGACGGTGGTGGAAAGGGATTACGGGGCCATCTACGACAAGTTCGTCACCCTGGGACCCCGCATTGCCGCGGAGGGAGGGGTAGGGGCCAAAGGGGTGGCGTGGTCGGGGGCGGAGGAATATGCCTATCTCCAGAGCCTTCTTGGCACCCGCGGCGACGGACCCTATCCCGAAGCACCCCGGCTGGACTATGGACGCCAGGCGGCCGAGACCATCCTCACCCTTTCCGGCGCCAGCAACGGCCAGGTGGCGGTGCGGGGATGGAAGGCCCTGGAACGAAAGACGGGAAGATCCCTGGCGGACCTGGCGGAAGGCCGGGCTCACGAGCACTTCAGCATGGCCGACATCACCGCCCAGCCCAGGAAGACCATCACGTCGCCAGTATGGAGCGGCATCGAGGAAGCCCAACGGCGCTATACGGCCTTTGCCGTGAACGTGGAGCGTCTCGTCCCTTGGCGAACCCTCTCCGGCCGGCAGCATTTCTACCTAGATCACCGGTGGTTCCTGGACTTTGGCGAGCACCTTCCCCTGTACCGGCCGCCCCTCCAGTTGAAAGTCTTCCAGGCGGAGAAGGAAAAGGCCAAAGCGGGAGAGAACGGCCGCCCATCTCTCACCCTCCGCTACTTGACGCCCCACGGCAAGTGGAATATCCACAGCACCTACTATGACAACGAGCGGATGCTGACCCTCTTTCGGGGTGGGCCCAACGTATGGCTCAGCGTGGAAGACGCCGAAGCCCTGGGAGTGGCCGACAACGACTGGTTGGAACTCATCAGCCGCAACGGGGTCTTCATGGCCCGGGCGGTGGTGAGCCACCGCCTGCCCAAAGGCCTTTGCCTCTCTTACCACGTGCAGGACCGGACCGTCCACGTGCCTGTCAGCCCCGTGACCAAAGAGCGGGCAGGAGGTCACAACAGCATCACCAAGATCCACATGAAACCCACCCACATGGTGGGCGGCTACGGCCAGCTGAGTTATGCCTTCAACTATTGGGGGCCGGTGGGAACGCAGCGGGACGAAGTGGTCATGGTGAGAAAAGCTGCAGAGGAAGGAGGGGTCTGGTCATGAAGGTGAAAGTCAATGTCTCCATGGTGATGAATCTGGACAAATGCATCGGGTGTCACACCTGCAGCGTCACCTGCAAGAATACCTGGACCAACCGTCCCGGGGCCGAGTACATCTGGTTCAACAATGTGGAGACGAAACCGGGGATCGGCTACCCCAAGGAGTGGGAAAACCAGGACCGGTGGCGGGGCGGCTGGGAACTGAAGAACGGGCGCCTCCAGCTAAAAGGAGGATCCCGCCTCTCACGCCTGGCCCGGATCTTCTTCAATCCCGACCTGCCGGTCATTGACGATTACTACGAACCCTCCGCCTATGACTACGACAGCCTCATTACTTCACCGGAGGGAATGGTGCAGCCGGTAGCCCAGGCCCGTTCGGCCCTCACGGGTGAGCCTCGCGACCCCCACTGGGGGCCCAACTGGGAAGACGATCTGGCCGGGGCCCATGTGACCGGCCGTCACGATCCCAACGTCAAGGCCATGGAAGAGGAGATCCTTTTCGAATACGAGCAGGCCTTCATGTTTTACCTCCCGCGGATCTGTGAGCACTGCCTCAATCCCGCCTGCGTCGCCGCCTGCCCTTCCGGCGCCATGTACAAAAGGGATGAGGACGGCATCGTCCTGGTGGATCAGGAAGCCTGCCGGGCCTGGCGCTTTTGCGTCAGCAGCTGCCCTTACAAAAAGGTCTATTTCAACTGGCAGACCCAAAAGGCCGAAAAGTGCACCTTCTGCTACCCCAGGATCGAGGCGGGCCTTCCCACCGTCTGCTCGGAAACCTGTGTGGGCCGCATCCGGTATATCGGCGTCGTTCTCTACGATGCCGATCGGGTCCATGAAGCAGCCTCCGTGGCAGATCCCAAGGACCTTCTCCCGGCCCAGCTGGATATCTTCCTGGATCCCCACGATCCCCAGGTGATCCGCCAGGCCCTGGCCGACGGCATTCCCATGAATGTCATCGAAGCAGCTCAGCGCTCTCCTATCTGGAAGCTGGCGGTGGAATGGAAGGTGGCCCTTCCCCTCCACCCTGAGTACCGGACCCTCCCGATGGTGTGGTATGTGCCGCCCCTTTCGCCCCTCTCCTCTCGCTTGGGGGAAAATTCGGAGGTAAAGGACCCGGAGGCGTTCTTCCCGGCGGTGGAGCAGATGAGGATTCCGGTGCAGTACCTGGCCAACCTTCTCGCTGCCGGCGATGAAGAGGTCATCCGCCGGGTCCTCTCAAAGCTCTGGTCCATGAGGGTCTTCATGCGCTCCGTGGAGCTGGAGAAGACCACCCGCCACGACATCCTTCAGAAGGTGAACGTTACTGAAAACGAAGCCAGGGCTATGTATCATCTGCTGGCCATCGCCAAATATGAGGATCGCTACGTGATCCCGCCCACCCACCGGGAGCAGGCGGAAAACGTCTTTGGCCTGCAGGGAGTCTACGGCCTTGATTTTGCTGGTGGAGGGGCGGCCTGCCAGGGATGCTCCCTGGGGGGCGGCCCCCTGCAGCTGCAAAGGTGGCGTAAGTCATGAGGGATTCGCGTCCTGAAAGGAGCCTCAGCCTCATCCTGGCCCGCCTCCTGGAATACCCAGGCCCCGATTGGAAGGAAGCCGCCTCTTCTTTTCGTGAAGCCCTGATTCCCTTCCGGACCAGGCGACCCTTACGGAAAGAAGTGGCGCTAGTGGAGGGTTTTTTGCAGGCGGTTCCGGCGCGACCCCTGGGGGAGTGGCAGGAACTCTACGTGGATACCTTCGACTTCGGGCGCCAGGCATCCCTCTACTGGACGGGCATCCTTTTCGGGGAAGAAAGGGATCGGACCCGCCATCCCCAGAGGGGCTATGCCCTCTGGCAGCTGCAGGAGATCTACCGCGCCTATGGATTCCATCTCATGGAAGGAGAGCTGCCCGACTATTTGCCCGCCCTCCTGGAGTTTATATCCCAAGTAGGGATTCCCCCTGAGCTCTCCCGCTATGTGGATCCCCTGGCTTCGTCCCTGCAGGAGGTCGTGGAAAAACTGCGGGCCCAGGGTTCCCCTTACGAGCCTCTCTTCCTGGCCACTGCCGGCCTTCTGCAGAAACCGGCCCTCTACGGCAAAGGAAGGGAGGCAGTGCCATGACAGGCTGGGAGATTTTCTGGTGGGTGGTCTTTCCCTACATCTCCCTGACCATCTTCGTCGGCGGCCACATCTATCGCTATGCCACAGACCGTTACGGGTGGAGTTCCCATTCCTCCCAGATCCTCGAGCGCAGGATCTTAAGCTGGGCCAGTCCCCTTTTTCACTACGGCATCATCTTGGTGCTCTTGGGCCACGTGCCCGGGATCCTTCTCCCCATCTCGTGGTCGGAGGCCCTGGGCATCAGCGATTCCCTCTACCACCTGGCGGCGGTGGGGCTGGGGGGCGTCGCCGGCCTGATGATGACGGTGGGCCTGGTGGGCCTTGTCTGGCGCCGGTGGACGGTGGAGAGGGTAAAAAACATCTCTCTTTTTTCCGATCACCTGGTTCTCATGGTTCTTTTGATTGTCAGCCTTTTGGGTCTAGGGGCTACCTTCGGCTACAACCTTTTCGTAGAACCCTACAACTACCGGGCGACGGTGGGGCCCTGGTTCCGCAGCCTTTTCACCTTCCATCCCGATCCGGCCTTCATGGTCTCGGCACCCCTGATCTATCAACTCCACGTGGCCTCCACCTTTTTTCTCTACATCGTCTGGCCCTTCAGCCGCCTGGTCCACGTCTGGAGCTTTCCCATCGCCTATTTGCGGCGGGCCACTATCCTCTACCGGGCCCATGGCGGCTGGGGAAAGGTACCCAGCGCCACCACCCTTTCTGAAGGGGAAAGGAAGCCCTCCTGATGACCATCCTCAGCTTCCGGAAGGCCCACCATCTCCTGACGGACCTCCCTGCCGCAGTGGGAAGGGAGGCCGTCCCCCTGGCCAGGGCCCTCGGGCGGCGGGCAGCGGAAGATCTCCAAGCCCCTCATGCCCTCCCCGAAAGGCCCCGGGCCGCCATGGACGGGTATGTCCTCCGGGCCGCAGATCTCCCCGACATTTTCTGGCGCGAGGCGGTCTTCTCCATCGCCGGATCCATCCAGGTGGGGGAGGACCCTGGACCTCAGCTGGCGGCTGGCACCTGCCGCCGGGTGGTGACAGGGGCTTTCTTGCCCCCAGGAGGCGATGCCGTGATCCCTCAGGAGGCGGTGGAAGTCCAGGAAGGGGGAAGGTCCCTTCGCCTCAAGAAAAAGGTGGCATTGGGTGAGAATGTGATGCTCCCCGGGGAAGAGGCCATCGCGCAAGGGGACCTCCTGCGGCGAGGCCAGGTTCTTTCGCCCCGGGACCTTCTGGTCCTCAGTTCCTTTGGCATCGAAGAGGTTCAGGTCTACCGGCCCCTGGAGGTGGCCCTGGCGGTGACGGGCAGCGAGCTGGTGGCTCCGGGGCACGTAAAAGGCCCCTTCCAGATCTGGGAGAGCACCTCCTTCTTTTTGGAGGCGGAGCTTTCCCGCCTGGGCTTCCGGCTCCAGCAGACGAGGCGGGTGGGGGACGACCCCGGCTCCCTGGCTGAGACCTTCGAGGACCTTCTTACCCTCAGACCCCACGTCCTTATCACCACGGGGGGCGTATCGGTGGGGCCCAGGGACTGGGTGCCCCAGGTATGGCGGGAGTTGGGGGCCGACATCATCGTCGAGAAGGTGCAGATGAAGCCGGGGAAGGCTTTCCTCGCGGGGCGTCTGGGGGAGACATGGCTCTTTGGCCTTTCCGGAAATCCTCCCGCCGCCCTGACTTCCTTCTATGCCCTGGTCCGGCCGGCCCTTTTTTGTCTTGCCGGAGGGGAGCCCTCTCCCTGGAGATGGGGCCTCCTGGGAGAGGATGTGCACAAACCGCCCAACCGGCCCCGATTCATCTGGGCCACGGCGGAAGGCGGCATCTTCCACCCTTTGCAGGACCTTCCCACCCTGGAGGCCCTCCAGAAAGCGGACCATCTCCTGCTTCTTGAGCCTCGGGACGATCCCTACCGGCAGGGGGACGCCGTCCAGGCTATTTCCCTGGAGGATCGGGAAGACGCCCCCCTCTCTTTCCCTGCTTCCCCAGTGGCGGGAAGGGAAAGCCTCCATGGCTCCTGAGGTGCCTGCTCTCCCCGTCTTCAGCTTTGTGGGCCCTTCAGGGGCCGGCAAGACCTCCCTTTTGGAAAAGCTCCTCCCTGTCTGGCGCCAAGAAGGATGGCGGGTGGGGGCCATCAAACATAGCCACCACCCTCCCAAGGAAGAGGCTCTGGGAACCGACAGCTTTCGCCTGAGGGCAGCCGGGGCCTCCAGGGTTCACCTGGCTGCGGGCGAACCCTGGTGGGAAGCGGTGGCCCAGCTCACCGCCCAGGAAGAGCTGGACTGGATGGTGCTGGAAGGCTACCATGGTGCCCCGCTCCTGCAATATCTCGTCCTGGCCCGGGGGGATGACTTTCCGGAAGAAAGGAAGCGGGCCCAAGGCTGGATCCTGGGCGCCTTTTTAAGGAACGAGACCCCAGGCGCTTCCCTTTCGATACCTCTTCCCGTCTACCGGCCGGGAGACGAGGAAACTCTCGCCCGGACGGTGGTCACCATGGCGGCTCTGCAGGTTTCTCCTTTCCCTGTGGCGGGAGCCATCCTGGCGGGAGGGGGAAGCCGGCGCATGGGAAAGGATAAGAGGCTCTTGCGCCGGGAAGGAAGGACCTGGCTGGCCATCGCAGCTGACGCCCTAGGGGGAGTGGTGGAAGGCCCTCTTTTTGCGGCGGGATTTCCTCCCCAGGGTGGCCCGGACCTGCCCCTGGTCTGGCTCCCTGACCTTCTTCCCGGAGAGGGGCCCCTGGCCGCCCTCTATGGTTTGGCCCTGCGCCTCCCGGCTCCCTGGCTCCTGGTGGTGGCCAGCGACATGCCCTTTTTGACTGAAGAGGCCCTCTTGCCTTTCCTGGAAGCCCGTCCGGAAGCCGAAGCCCAGGGAGCCGATGCCCTCTTGCCTTTCCTGTAAGGCCGCTTCCAGCCGGTGCCCGCCCTTTACCGGCGCACATCCCTCCTCCAGGCCTTGCCCCTTCTGGCAGCAGGGGAGCGAAGCCTCCAGGGCTGGCTGGCCCGGCAAAGGGCGGTCCCTCTTCTTGATGGCCTGTGGCGGCAACGGGGTATCGATCCCCGTCAGGCTTTTATGGATGTGGACGACCCGGTTTCATGGGGAAGCCTCTTACCTTAAGACGCCATCTTCTCTTCAGCTTCCGCCAGATCCGCCCGCATCCGCTGCAGGAATCCGGCGACGGCCATGAGGCCAAAGATGAGGCTTTCCCCGATGCGCATGATCATCCCGCCCAGCTGCTGGTGCTGCAAAGGGGTGAGGGCCAGGATACGGGGGGCATCCACGTGGATGACAAAGTAAGGGGAGGAGTCGAAGGTAAGCCAGGCGGAGAGGGGGAGGAAAAGGGTGTGGGCCCCCGGGGCTCTGGTTTACTGCGGGCCTGGTGGCGGTGCATTACATCGCCGCCCGCTACGTGGAAACCTCCCACCGGGTGCAGTGGCTGATCCTGCTGGGGGTCGTGCTCTTCTGGACTTCTAGCGTCATCGGCCAGTTCGGAGCCGGCTGGACCTTTCTCTATCCCCTGGCTCATTCCCATACCTACAACGCCCTGGGGAACGTCCTCTTCAGCCTGGCGTTCTTCCACTGGTTCGCCGTCACCTGTGGAGGTCTGAAGGAAGAACGAGCGATGACCCGGTGGTTTTTGATCTTCCTCCTGAGGGCGGCAGCGGCTTTCTCCTGGCCTGTTATGTGGCCGGCGCCTTTTCCATTCCTCGCCGCTTTGCCCTCTATCCCCCCACCCCTTCCTGGGGTACCGTCTGGGCTGGCGTGGGCGCCGTTTTCGCCACCATCTACCTGACGGCCATCCTCTGCTACTTCGCCTCCGTGGCCAAGACCCTGTGGCACCTCTGGCGAGGGGAGGCTGACGTCCAGGTTTTGCAGGAAGCCTATCCAAGGCAAACCCTGGGTAGGGGCAAGGGACCTGCCGGAAAAAAGGCGGCTCCCTTTCCGTCCCTGGTGATGGAGCCGGGCTCCCCTTACACTGAACTCATGGAGGGACGGTTACGTTGAAACGAACCTCTGTCGTTCTCCTTCTACCCTTGCTGATCCTGGCCGGAAGCTGCGGTGAGCGGTCCTCTGCGCCTACCCTCACGGTGGCCAACTGGAAAGGCTATGGCTCCGATCTGCCCTGGGCTGTGGAAGCCTTCGAGAAGCAAACGGGGGCTAAAG
Organism: Bacillota bacterium; assembly: GCA_029960865.1. Classification (GTDB taxonomy): domain Bacteria; phylum Bacillota; class Sulfobacillia; order RBS10-35; family RBS10-35; genus RBS10-35. The sequence goes on from JASBVX010000023.1 coordinate 10,058, forward strand.
TGGTCCACCAGTACTTCAACTCCGAAGAAGAGCTCCTGGCCATGGTGAGGGAAGGGGGCCAGGGGGAGATCGACGTCATCCTGCCCAACCTGGCCTATGTCCAACCTGCCTTGCGGGATGGCCTCCTGCAGCCCTTGGATCAGGGAAGGCTGAGCTACATCTCGGAGATCTATCCCGAACTTCTGCATCTTCCCGACCTCCAAAAAGATGGCCAGAGCTATTGCCTCCCCTGGATGTGGGGTTCGACCAGCCTTGCTTACAACACGGAGAACGCGGCAGGGCCTGTCGACAGCTGGTCCCTTTTGTGGGATCCGGAGATGCGGGGGAAAGTCGGCTTTTTCGATGATGCGCCCACTGCCGTCATGACGGCTGCCCTCTACCTGGGCGAAGATCCTTATGATCCCTCCCTCGACGACGTAAAGAGGGCCCTTCTGGACCTGAAAAAGAATGTGAAGCTCTACTGGTCTTCGGAGGACGACTGGACAAAAGCCTTCCGCACCGGCGCCATCACAGCGGGGAATCTCTGGTCGGGGCTGGCCGGAACGCAGATCGCGGCCGGCGATCCCATCGGGTTTCTCATCCCCAAGGAAGGGAGCGTGGGCTGGCTGGATTGCTGGGCCATCGTCAAAGGGACCAAGAATGAGGATCTGGCCTACCGGTGGATCGACTTTATGATCAGCGCCGATTTCCAGGCCCGCTGGGCCCAGGATCCCGAGCGTTCTTCCCCCGCTCCCGCCAATCACACAGCCCATGAGATGCTCCCTCCGGAGGTGGCCCAGCGCATTCAATCGGATCCGGACGCTCTTTCCCATCTCTTCATGCAGCGAGATATCCCGCCTGATACTTTGGAGCGCTGGACGGAGCTCTGGCAGGAGGTCAAGGCAGCTCCGTGAGACGGGGATATTCCCCGGCACCCCGCTCTTGCGAGCGGCCTGGATCTGAGAAAGCCCCTAACGAAGGGAGGGAGCTGTAGAAAAAAAGGCAGCTCCTCTTTTGTCCTCTGGACCCTGGCTATGGCTGTTGCCACCTCTTACACTAAATCCGAAACTTCATAGATATGGCGGAGAAAGGAGCATATCGTTGCCAAAACTCGGAGCTGCCCTTCTTTTGCTGATCTTCCTGGCCTCTGCCAGCAGCTGTGGCAGCCAGCCGGTGGTTTCTTCCCCTACTCTCGTGGTGGCCAACTGGAAAGGTTATGGTTCCGACCTGCCCTGGGCTGTGGAGGCCTTCGAAAAGAAAACCGGGGCCAAAGTGATCCACCAGTACATCAACTCCGATGAGGAGCTGGTGGCCATGGTGAGGGAGGGGGGTTTGGGGAAGATCGACGTCATCC
>JASBVX010000261.1 GCA_029960865.1 Bacillota bacterium
AAGGCCCAAAGGCCGTCCAGGAGCTCCATGAGCTGGGGGTGGAGATCTTCCTCGACCTCAAGCTCCACGACATCCCCCGGACGGTCCAAAGGGCGGTGGAACAGGCAGGCCGCCTGCCCGTCCGCTACCTCACCCTCCACGCCTCAGGGGGCAGAGCCATGATGGCGGCGGCCCGGGAGGGGGCGGAAAAGGTGTCGCCCCATCTGATCCTTTTGGCCGTGACCCTTCTCACCAGCCTGGAGTCAGAGGATCTAAAGGAGCTCCATCTGGGGGAGAACCCTGGGGAAAGGGCCCTTCTTTGGGCGCATCTCGCCAGGGAAGCGGGGATCAAGGGCCTGGTGACCTCCCCGAAAGAAGTAGGTCTGATGCGAAGGGTACTGGGGAAAGAAGTTTTTTTGGTGACGCCCGGCATCCGGCGGGGAGAACCTTTGGGAGATCAAAGGCGGGTGGCGGGGCCGGCGGAGGCCCTTCAGGCGGGAGCTGATCTTTTGGTGGTGGGAAGACCGATTTTGGAGGCGGCCCTTCCGGAAGAGGCAGCCAAGGAGATTTTAGAAGAGATGGCGGGGGCGATGGGTGTTGGCGAAGGATGAACTTTTGCGAAAGCTTCAAGAGGCAGGGGCCATCTTGGAAGGCCATTTTCACCTGACGTCAGGGAGGCACAGCAGCCGATTCTTTCTCCTGGCCCGGGCGTTTCAGTACCCACCTTTGGCGGAAGAGCTGGGGAAAGGGGTAGCGGGGCTCTTTTCAGACCTTAAGGTGCAGACGGTGGTGGGACCCGCCATGGGAGGGATTCTCCTCGCCCATGAAGTGGCGAGGTCCCTTGGGGCTCGCTCCATCTTCACCGAGAAGGACGGGCAAGGGAAGATGGCCCTTCGGCGAGGGTTTCAGCTCCATGCCGGGGAGAGGATCCTTTTGGTGGAAGATGCGGTGACCACAGGAGGCTCCCTCCGCCAGAGCTATGAGGCTCTGAAACCGTGGGAGCCACAGGTGGTGGGCATCGGGGCGGTGGTGGACCGGGGATCGACCCAAAAGGTCCAGCTCCCTATGGCCATCAAGGCCCTTTTGGAGCTCCCCACCCCTGACTGGGCGCCGGAGGAATGCCCCCTTTGCCGGGATGGGGTTCCGCTGCAGGAGCCTAAGAAGGGGTAACATGCCATTAGACCCAAAGGAGGTAAAGCCATGGCCCAGGAGAAAGGCCACCCCTTTTTCGCCGCGTTTTACGGTTCCTTTGGGCGCTTGGGCCAGGGGTACCTCCAGGGGCAGGTGGAAAGGCTCCTGGAGGGAAAAGAGGGCCACCTTCTGGAGGTGGGGTCGGGGCCCGGCTTTCTTTTTCCCCTTTACGCAAAGCATAGGGGGCTTAAAGCGACGGCCATCGAACCTGACCCTTACATGCGGCGGCAAGCCCAAGAGAGAGCCCATCGCTATGGGGTGGATCTTTTGGCGGGACAGGGGGAAGAGCTCCCCTTTCCCGATGAAAGCTTTGAGTACGTCCTTACGAGCCTGGTCCTTTGCACGGTTCAGGAGCCCAAGAAGGCTATCCATGAGATGGCCCGGGTCTTAAGACCGGGAGGAGAGCTCCTCTTTTTGGAGCATGTGCGGGGGGAAGGAGGGCGGGG
>JASBVX010000024.1 GCA_029960865.1 Bacillota bacterium
TGGCTCGCCACGGCAGCATTCGCTCCCCCATCTGGCGCAATGGCGGCATCGTCTTCGGACCCCATCCCCGTTCCTATCGGCGGCTGCTGCCCAAGAAGATGCGCCGGGCCGCCTTGAAGAGCGCCCTTTCCTTGCGGGCCCAGGGGGGCCAGGTATGGGTGCTGGAGAGCTGGCAGGCGGAAAAGCCGAAAACGAAAGAGTTCAAGGCCCTTTTGGAAAAGCTCCCCTTGGAGGGTAAGACGGTCCTGGTGGTGACGGCCGATTACCAGCCCAACGTGTACCGGGCCGGGCGCAATTTGCCTGGCGTCACGGTGATGGAAGCTCGGGAGCTTTCCCCCTACCAGGTTCTGCGCCACCGCCATCTGATCCTGGAGAAAGACGCCGTGGGCCGCCTGGAGGAGGTCTTCGCATGAATGCCTACGATGTGATTCTGCGGCCGCTCATCACCGAAGAATCGATGGAGCGAGTGGAAAAAGGAGAATACACCTTCTTGGTCCACCCCCGGGCCAATAAGGTCCAGATCGGCAAGGCCGTGGAGGAGATCTTCAAGGTCCAGGTGGTCCGGGTCAACACCAGCGCCGTGCGGCCGAAGCTTCGCCGCATGGGCCAGTATGAGGGATACAAAGGGGCAGGCAAGAAGGCCATCGTCAAGGTGAAAGAGGGCCAGAAGATTGCTGCCTTTGAGGGACTCATCTAACGAAGGGAGGAAAGGCCATGGCCATTAAGCATTTCAAACCTACCTCGGCCGGTCGGCGCCACATGACCACCATTTACGGCGAGGCCAATCGCCAAGCCCGCCCGCTGCGCCGTTTGTTGCGGGCCCTGCCCGCGAGCGCCGGGCGCAACCAGTCGGGCCGCATTACAGTGCGGCACCGGGCGGGAGGCCACAAGCGCCGTTACCGCCGGATCGATTTCGTGCGGCGCAAGGACGGGGTGCCGGCCCGGGTGGCCCAGATCGAGTATGATCCCAACCGCACGGCCTATGTGGCCCTGCTCCACTATGCCGACGGCGAGAAACGCTATATTCTGGCACCGGCGGGCCTCAGGCCGGGGGATATGGTGGAATCAGGGCCCGAGGCCGATATCCGTCCCGGCAATGCCCTACCCCTCTCCCATATCCCCTTGGGCGCCATCATCCATAACGTGGAGCTCTATCCAGGGCGGGGGGGCCAGCTGGCTCGCGCCGCGGGGGCCGAAGCCCAACTGGTGGCCAAAGAAGGGGATTGGGGACACGTCCGGCTGCCTTCGGGGGAAGTTCACCTGATCCGGCTGGATTGCCGGGCGACGGTGGGCCAGGTGAGCAACGTGGATCATGAAAACAGGAAACTGGGCAAGGCAGGCCGCGGCCGCTGGTTGGGGCGCCGGCCGGCGGTGCGGGGTTCTGCCATGAACCCGGTGGACCATCCCCATGGGGGCGGCGAAGGGAAGGCGCCCATCGGTCGCCCCAGCCCGGTGTCTCCGTGGGGAAAACCCACCCTGGGCAAGCGTACCCGGAAAAAGAACCATCCGACCGACCGCTACATCGTGCGGCGGCGTTATGAGAAGTAGGAAAGGAGGCGCTTAGGGGTGTCGAGAAGCCGCAAGAAGGGTCCTTACGTGGACCCGAGCCTGGCCAAGAAGATCGCAGAACTGAACGAGACCCGGCAGCGCCGGGTGATCCGGACATGGGCCCGCGCCTCCACCATTACCCCTGAGATGGTGGGCCATACCATCGCTGTCCACGATGGGCGCAAGCATGTGCCCATCTACATCACCGAGGACATGGTGGGGCACAAACTGGGGGAATTTGCCCCCACCCGCACCTTCAGGGGCCACGGTGACCACACGGTGCGCGCCACGGCGCTCAAGTAGGAAAGGGGAGAAAGAGGCATGGCGGAAGCAAGAGAAAAGATCGCTGCCAAAGCTGAGGCCCGCTTCGTCCGCATCTCCCCTTCGAAGGTGCGCATCGTGCTGGATCTGGTGCGGGGGAAGGACGTCGCGGATGCCGTCGCCCTTTTGGACTTCGTGCCCAAACGGGCGGCTCGGGTGGTGCAAAAGCTGGTGAAGTCGGCGGCGGCCAACGCCGTCACCAACCACCACATGGAGGAAGACCGGCTTTATGTGGCCGAAGCCTACGCCAACCAGGCCCCTGTCCTGAAACGGTTCCATCCTGTGTGGCGGGGGCAGGCTTATCCGATCCTGAAACGGCAAAGCCACATCACCATCGTGGTGCAGGAAAGGGGGGAGGGCTGAGATGGGACAGAAGGTACATCCCAAAGGACTTCGCCTGGGGATCATCTATAACTGGGATGCCCGCTGGTTTGCCGGCAAGCAGTACGCCGAGTTCCTGGAGGAGGATCTGAAGATCCGGGAATTCGTCAGGGGCCGCCTCAAGGATGCGGGTGTCTCCCGGGTGGAGATCGAACGGGCGGCCAACAAGCTAACCGTCATCATCCATACCGCCCGCCCCGGAGTCGTCATCGGGCGAGGCGGTCAGGAAGTGGACCAGCTGCGGCGGGAACTGGAGAAGCTGACGGGCCGGCAAGTTAAAGTGGACATCCTGGAGATCAAGCAGCCGGAGCTGGACGCCCAGTTGGTGGCGGAAGGAATCGCTTTGCAGCTGGCCCGGCGGGTCGCCTTCCGGCGGGCCATCAAGCAGGCCCTCCAGCGGGTCATGCGGGGGCGGGCCCTGGGCTGCAAGATCAAGATCTCGGGGCGCCTGGGCGGTTCCGAGATGCGGCGCACCGAATGGGTGAGCGAAGGGTCGGTGCCGCTTCATACCCTGCGGGCCGACATCGACTATGGATTTGCTGAAGCCTACACCACCTATGGCCAGATCGGGGTCAAGGTCTGGATCTACAAGGGTGCCAAGGACCTGCGTCAGGCTCGCCAAGAGTCAGGCCCCGCTGGAGAGGAGGTTTCCTGATGCTGCAACCGCGGAAGGTAAAGTGGCGCCGGCCTTATCGCATCCTTCCCGAAGGCAAGGCCAGCCGCGGTACCGAAGTGCATTTTGGAGAATACGGTCTGCAGGCTCTGGAAGGGGGCTGGGTAACCCAGCGCCAGATCGAGGCAGCCCGTATCGCTTTGACCCGCTATATCCGGCGCGGCGGGAAAGTCTGGATCAGCATCTTTCCTCAGCTGGCCATCACCAAAAAGCCGGCGGAGACCCGCATGGGAGGCGGCAAGGGATCCCCCGAATATTTCGTGGCGGTGGTGAAGCCGGGCCGGATCCTCTTCGAGCTGGCAGGGGTGACCGAGGATGTGGCCCGGGAGGCCATGCGCCTGGCAGGGCACAAGCTTCCCGTCAGGACGCGCTTCGTGAAACGGGAAGCGGGCGGTGAAAACCATGAAGGCTGAGGAACTGAGAGAATTGACGGATGATGAACTGGGGCGTAAAATTCGCGATCTGAAGGCCGAGCTTTTCAATCTGAGATTCCAGAAAACCACAGGGCAGCTGGAGAATCCGATGCGCCTGCGGGAAGTGCGCCGGGATATTGCCCGGGCGCTCACGGTGCAGAGGCAGCGGCAGCTCCAGGCGTCCGGGCGAGGGAGGAGGTAGGCCGTGGGCAAGCGCAAGACCTGGGTAGGCCGGGTGGTCAGCGACAAAATGGACAAAACCGTGGTGGTGGCGGTGGAGAGCCGTGTCCGGCATCCCCTGTATGGCCGGCGCCTGAAGAGGACCAAGAAATACAAGGCCCATGACGAGGACAACCGCTGCCGGGTGGGGGATCAGGTCGTGATTGAAGAGTCGCGGCCTTTCTCCAAAGACAAGAAGTGGCGCGTCGTGGAAATCCTCGAGCGGGCCGAGGGATGATGGGGAGGAATCTCCGGTGATTCAGATGCAGACGCGGCTTCAGGTGGCCGACAACACCGGTGCCAAGGAGCTGCAGGTGATCAAGGTGCTGGGAAGTTCGGGGCGCCGCTATGCCCGGGTCGGGGATATCGTGACGGCCTCAGTGAAGGCGGCGCAGCCGGGGGGCATGGTGAAGAAAGGCGACGTGGTGCGGGCGGTCATCGTGCGGACCCGCCAGCCCATCCGCCGAGAGGATGGATCCACCATCCGTTTTGACGAGAATGCCGCCGTCATCCTGCGGGATGAGCGGGAACCCCGGGGGACTCGTATCTTCGGACCGGTAGCCAGGGAGCTGCGGGAAAAGCAGTTCATGCGCATCATTTCCCTGGCCCCCGAAGTCCTTTAGGAGGTGACGGCAGTGGCTTTGCGACGAATCGGCGCGGATCGCGGCCGGCCCCGGCGGCTTCCCATGGGGGTGCGCCAGGGAGACACGGTGGAGGTCATCTCCGGGAAGGATCGGGGCAAGCGAGGCAAGATCCTGCGGGTGATCCCCAAGGACAACCGGGTGGTGGTGGAAGGGGTCAACATCGTCAAGCGCCATGTTAAGGCGGAACCGCCCCGGGTGATGCAGGGCGGGATCCAGGAAGGCCCAGCCCCTTTGCACCGTTCCAACGTGATGCTGGTGTGCCCCCATTGCCACCGGCCCACCCGCATCGGAAGCGCCATCCTTTCCGATGGCCGGCGAGCCAGGAAGTGCGTGCGCTGCGGCGAGATCGTGGACCGGTGAGGGTTCCGGTCGGGAGCGCGCCCTTGAAAGGAAGACGGGCGGAACGCCTGACAGGGAGGTTGAGATATGTCCACCCAAGTCATGAATCTGAAAGACCGGTATGAGGACGTGGCCATACCGGAGATGCTGAAAAAGTTTGGCTACCGGAACCCCATGGAGGTGCCCCGCATCGAAAAGGTGGTCATCAACATGGGGGTGGGGGATGCGGTTCAGAATCCCAAGCTTCTGGACGCGGCAGTGGAGGAACTGACGGCCATCGCCGGCCAGAAGGCGGTGGTGACCCGCGCCAAGAAGTCGGTGGCCTCTTTCAAGGTTCGGGCCGGCATGCCCATCGGGGCCCGGGTGACGCTGCGGCGGGAACGCATGTGGGATTTCCTCACCAAGCTCTTCTTTCTGGCCCTCCCCAGGGTGAGGGATTTCCGCGGGCTGAACCCCGAAAGCTTTGACGGGCGAGGCAATTACACCCTGGGTCTCAAGGAGCAGGTGGTATTTCCCGAGGTGGACTACGACAAGGTGGAAAAGATCCGTGGCATGGACATCACCATTGTCACCACCGCCAAGACGGATGAAGAAGGCCGGGAGCTCCTGCGACTTTTGGGCGCTCCCTGGGCCCAGTGAGGAGGTCGAGGACTTGGCGAGAAAAGCCCTGATCGAAAAGAGCAAAAAGCAGCCCAAGTTCAAAGTCCGGGTTCGGTATCGCTGCCAGCGGTGCGGGCGGCCGAGGGGCTATATCCGGCAGTTTGGTCTGTGCCGCCACTGCTTCCGGGAGCTGGCCCACAAGGGGCAGCTGCCGGGCATCCGCAAGGCCAGCTGGTGACGACGGGCGGGAAGGAGGGATTCTTATGAGCATGACGGATCCCATTGCCGACATGTTGAGCCGGATCCGGAACGCCTACATCGCGAGGCGGCCGGTGGTGGAAGTGCCGGGTTCCAAGATGAAGCGGGCCATCGCCCAAATCTTAAAAGATGAGGGCTTTATCGAAAGCTATGATTGGGAAGACGACGGCAAGCAGGGCGTTCTGCGCCTTTACCTGCGCTACCGGGGGCGGGAGCGGGCCATCACAGGGCTGCGCCGCATCTCCAAGCCGGGATTGAGGGTGTACGTGAAGCAGGGTGAAGTGCCTCGGGTCCTGGGAGGCCTGGGGATCGCCATCCTCTCCACCCCCCAGGGCGTCATGACCGACAAAGAGGCCCGGCGCAAGAGGCTGGGCGGAGAAGTCCTCTGCTACATCTGGTAGCTAGGAATGGGGTGAAATCGTGTCCAGAGTGGGAAAGAAACCCATCCCCATCCCCCATGGGGTGGAGGTGCGGATCGACGGCCAAGAGGTTCGGGTGAAGGGTCCCCTGGGGGAGCTCCAGCACCGCATCCCCGAAGGCTTGCAAGTGACCTTGGAAGACGGCGTCCTGAAGGTGGAGCGGGAAGGGGAGGATCGGGATCTGCGGGCTTTTCACGGCCTGACCCGCGCCCTTCTCCATAACCTGGTGCAGGGGGTCTCCAGCGGGTTCCAAAAGACGTTGGAGCTGGTGGGGACAGGATACCGGGCCCAAAAACAGGGGGAGAAGCTGGTCCTGGCGGTGGGATATTCTCATCCTGTGGAGATCGTACCCCCGGCCGGCATCCAGCTGGAGGCACCGGCGCCCAACGTGGTGGTGGTCAAGGGGGCCGACAAGCAAAAGGTGGGGCAGATGGCGGCTCAGATCAGGGCTGTGCGGGAGCCGGAGCCCTACCTGGGGAAAGGCATCCGTTATCAAGGAGAGAAAGTGCGGCGCAAAGCCGGCAAGTCGGGTAAATGATGGGGGGTTCATATGGCCACCGATACACGCCGTGAAGCAAGAAAGCGCCGTCATTTCCGCGTGCGGCGCAAAGTTTACGGGACGCCGGAAAGACCGCGCCTCAGCGTCTTCCGTTCGGGCAAGCACATTTACGCCCAGGTGGTGGACGATACCGCCGGCCATACCCTGGTGGCGGCCTCCTCCCTGGATCCTGCCCTGCGGGGTCAGGTCAAGGGATCGACCCAGGAAGGCGCCGAGGCGGTGGGGAAGATCCTGGCCCAAAGGGCCCTGGAAAAAGGCATCGCCAAAGTGGTGTTCGATCGCGGCGGCTACCGCTACCACGGCCGGATCAAGGCTTTGGCCGACGGAGCGAGGGCCGGCGGGCTGGAGTTCTAGAAAGGGGGGTGAGGATGGACGAGTTGGAGCGTATCGATGCCGACAGCCTTGGTGAACTGGAAAACCGGGTGGTGGCCATCAACCGGGTGGCCAAAGTCGTTCAGGGTGGTCGCCGCTTCGGCTTTACGGCCTTGGTGGTGGTAGGCGACAAGGATGGCCATGTGGGAGCGGGCCTGGGCAAAGCCCGGGAGATCCCCGACGCCATCCGCAAGGGCGAGGCAGCCGCTCGCAAGAACATGATCGCCGTCCGCCGCAACGGCACCACCATTCCCCATCCGGTGGAGGTGCGGTTCGGCGCCTCGCGGGTTATCCTGCGGCCTGCCGCTCCCGGCACCGGGGTGATTGCCGGCGGCCCAGTGCGGGCCGTGGTGGAGCTGGCGGGGATCCAAGACGTTTTGACCAAGGCCCTGGGATCCCGCAATGCCATCAATGTGGTGTGGGCCACCCTGGAAGCGTTGAAGCAGCTGCGCAGCCCTGAAGATGTGGCGAAACTGCGGGATATTCCCCTGGATCGCCTCTTGGGTTAAAAGGAGGAACAAACCATGGTGACGGGACTGCACGATCTGGGACAGCCGGCTCCCCGGCGCCGCCGCCGCAGGGTGGGGCGTGGGCCCGGCTCCGGCCGCGGGAAGACCTCCGGGCGGGGCCAGAAGGGCCAAGGAGCCCGCTCGGGCGGCACCAAAGGGTCCGCCTTTGAAGGAGGCCAGTCGCCTTTCGTCAGCCGGGTGCCCATCCGCGGGTTCAACAACAAGCGTTTCGCCAGCGAATACGCTATCGTGAACGTGGGGGACCTGGCCCGGGTGGAAGGGGATACCATCACCCCTGAAGCCCTCATGGAGGCGGGTCTGGTCAAAAAGATGAAGGACGGCATCAAGATCCTGGGGGATGGAGAGCTGGAGCGGGCTCTTCTGGTGAAGGCCCACCGCTTTTCCAAGGAGGCCCAGCGCAAGATCGAAGCTGCCGGCGGACGAATTGAGGTCATATAGATGGCCACGGCGTTAGTCAGTTCTTTGAGGCACGCCTGGAGGGTGGAGGATCTGCGGAACCGGATCCTCTTCACCCTGGGCATGATCTTCGTTTACCGGGTGGGGGTCCATATTCCCATCCCCGGGCTGGATCCCCGGGTGATCGAAAGCCTCATGCAGCAGGGGTCCATCTTCGGGCTTCTGGACATCTTTTCCGGGGGTGCCCTGCGCTACTTCAGCGTCTTCGCCATGGGCATCATCCCCTACATCAACGCTTCCATCATCATGCAGCTCCTGCAGGTGGTGATCCCCAAGATCGAGCAGTGGGCCAAGGAAGGGGAAGAGGGGCGCAAAAAGATCACCCAATGGACCCGCTACGGGACGGTGCTCCTGGCCTTCATCCAGGCGGCCGGCCTGACCTTCTTCATCGTCCGCAGTCGGCCTGATGCCCTCCTTTTCCACAACGTCTTGGGCTACCTGACGGTGGTCATCATCTTGACGGCCGGTACCACCTTCTTGATGTGGCTGGGGGAGCAGATGACGGAAAAGGGGATCGGCAACGGGATCAGCATCCTGATTTTCGCGGGGATCGTCTCCCGGCTCCCTTCTGGCTTTGTGACCATGATCCAATACCTCAAGGGCGGCGTGGTGCACTACTTCAATGTCATCATTCTGGCCCTCGTGGGTTTGGCCATCATCGTGGGGGTCATCGTTATCCAGCAAGGCCAGCGCCGCATCCCGGTCCAGTATGCCAAGCGCATGGTGGGCCGGCGCATGTACGGAGGCCGTTCCACCCACATCCCCATCCGGGTCAACACGGCGGGGGTGATTCCTGTCATCTTCGCGTCCAGCCTGCTGGCGTTGCCCCAGACGATCGCCCAGTTCTTCAGCCATCCCTGGATCCAGGCGGTCAACAACTTTTTCCGCTATGGCGGGTTCTGGCACGAGTCCATCTTCTTCCTTCTGATCGTGGCCTTCACCTTCTTCTATACCGCCATCGTCTTTAACCCGGCCGATGTGGCGGAGAACATCCGCAAGTACGGGGGATTCATTCCGGGCATCCGGCCTGGACGGCCGACCAAGGAGTATCTGGAACGGGTTCTCATCCGCCTGACGGTGGTGGGAGGCCTCTTCCTGGCCACCGTCTCGGTCCTGCCTCCCATCGTGAGCGCCATCAGCGGGGTGCCCAACATCTACTTCGGCGGCACCGCCCTCCTGATCGTGGTGGGTGTGGCGTTGGAAACCATGATGCAGATCGAATCCCAGTTGGTCATGCGCCAGTACCAGGGATTCCTGCGTTAGGGAAGAAGGGGAGACGGGTTGCAGATCATCCTGTTGGGCAAACCGGGGGCAGGAAAAGGTACGCAGGCGGAGCGCTTGGCCCAAGAAGCGCAGGTGGCCCATATCGCCACGGGCGACATGTTCCGGGCGGCGGTGCGGGATGGGACGGAGCTGGGAAAGCTGGCTCAATCCTACATGGAACGAGGAGCCCTGGTCCCTGACGACGTCACCATCGGCCTGATGCGCGAGCGGCTGGCGCAGGAGGATGCCGGGAAAGGGTTCGTGCTGGATGGGTTTCCCCGCAATGAACCCCAGGCTCAGGCCTTGCAAGGGCTTCTGCAGGAGCTGGGACGGCCCATCCAGGCGGCGGTGGAGCTGGAGGTCCCCGATGAAGAGATCTTGCGCCGCATCACGGGGCGCCGGGTGTGCCCCCAGTGCGGCGCCACCTACCACGTGGAATTCCAGCCCCCAAAGGTGCCGGGCATTTGCGACCGCTGCGGCCACGAACTGACCCAGCGGGAGGACGAGAAGGAAGAAACCGTCCGGAAGCGGCTGGAGGTCTATCGTCAGCATGCTACCGAGCTGGCCCGCTTTTACGAAGCGCGGGGAGTCTATCACCGTTTGTCGGGGTTGGGAAGCGAAGAGGAGGTTTTGGTGAGGATCCGCCACCTTCTCCAAACCCTGGGAGTTTGGGCCCAGTGATCATCTTGAAATCGACGGAAGAAATCGCTATCATGCGAGAGGCCGGGCGGATCGCAGCCGGGGCGTTGCATGTGGCCTCTGCCCTCATCCGGCCAGGGGTTACCACCCGCGACATCGACGAAGCAGTCGAGGCCTATATTGTAAAAGAGGGCGGGCGGCCGGCCTTCAAGGGGTACCGGGGTTTCCCGGCTTCAGTATGCGCTTCCCTCAACGACGAAGTGGTTCACGGCCTTCCTTCGGCCCGGCGCAGGCTCCGGGCCGGTGACATCGTCAGCATCGACGTGGGGGCCGTGTTCGAAGGTTTTGTGGGGGATACGGCCTGGACCTTTCCGGTCGGGGAGATGGGGGTCGAAGCTGAAAAACTTCTCCGCACCACTTACCGGGCTCTCCACGCCGGCATCGCCAGGGCCGTTCCCGGAAAGCGCCTCAGCGACATCGGGGCGGCGGTCCAGGAGGTGCTGGAGGAAGCAGGCCTGGGAGTGGTGCGGGAATACACGGGGCACGGGATTGGTCGGAACATGCACGAAGAGCCCATGGTGCCCAATTACGGCCCTCCCGGTATGGGACCCCTTCTGGAGGTGGGCCTGGTGCTGGCCATCGAGCCCATGGCCACCACCGGCGACTGGGCTACCCGACTAGGGAAGGACGGCTGGACCGTCAGCACCCGGGATCATTCCCTGGCGGCTCACTTCGAGCATACGGTAGCCATCCTGGAACACGGTCCTGAGATCTTGACATGGCCCGAGGTGGGGATGGCGTGGACATAGAACCGGGCAGTATCGTCCGCTCCAAGCAAGGGCGGGATGCAGGTACCCATTACATCGCTGTGGCTCGACTGGATGAGCGGCATCTCCTTTTGGCCGACGGGCGGACGCGGCCGGTACGAAAACCGAAGAAGAAAAACATCCGCCATGTGGAACTGGTGGCCCCGCCCCCCGGTCCTCTGAAGACCTGGATGGAGGCGGGACGGCGTCCCAGCGACGGCAAGATTCAAGAGATGTTGCAACCTTTTGTGGCGGGGGAGGTGAAGGCAGATGGCGCGCAAGGATAAAGACGTAATCGAGGTGCAGGGGACGGTGGTGGAACCTCTTCCCAACGGCGTGTTTCGCGTCGAGCTGGACAACGGCCACACGGTCCTGGCCCACGTATCTGGCAAGATTCGCATGAATTTTATCCGTATTTTGTCGGGCGACCGCGTTACGGTAGAATTATCGCCGTATGACTTGACCCGCGGCCGCATCACTTACCGCTTTCGGAATTGAAAGGCGCAAAGGAGGCAGAGGCAGTGAAGGTACGGAGCTCCGTCAAGAAGATTTGCGAAAAGTGCCGCGTCATCAAGCGGCACGGTAAGGTCATGGTCATCTGCGAAAATCCCAAGCACAAACAGGTGCAGGGATAAGGGGGTCAAATCGTGGCGCGCATTGCAGGAGTGGATCTGCCCCGAGACAAGAGGATCGAAGCGGCCCTTTCCTATATTTACGGGATCGGCTGGACTACCTA
>JASBVX010000025.1 GCA_029960865.1 Bacillota bacterium
TGCCTCTCCTCAAAGGGCGCGCCGTGGAGGTGGATGCCGCCCAAGGCCTTCCCCTCCTCCCCGCCGACATGGTCCTGGTGGTCCACGCCATGGTGAACCTTTTGCAAAACGCCGCCGAGTATTCCCCTCCCTCCAGCCCCATCCACATCGAGGTCTGGCGGGAGAACGGGGGGGTAGCCTTCGCCATCACCGACCAAGGGGCGGGGGTCCCCGAAGATCAGCTGGGCCACCTTTTCGAGGAATTCTACCGCCTTCCCGCCAAGGAACCTTCCCTGGGGGTGGGTTTGGGCCTGGCCATCGCCAAGGGGATCGTGGAAGCCCACGGCGGGCGCATTTGGGCGGAAAACGCCCCCGGAAAAGGCCTGCGCATTACCTTCACCCTCCCCATCCGTGCCCGCACCTGGGACGACTGGGTCTAAGTCTGGCAAAGTCCCGCCGAAGGAGGCATACTTTTCTCGATGTTAGGCATGGCAATTCTGCTTCTCCTGGCCCTTCTCCTGGGCATCCCCACGGGACGCTACCTCTACCTCGTTTTCTTCGCTCCCAAGGCCCCCGGGGATGGCTGGCTGCGGCCGGTGGAGACTTTCTTGCTCCGCCTCATCGGCGTGCGGGAACCCTACGACATGGACTGGAAAGTTTACAGTGCCGCCCTCTTGGGAGCCAACGGGTTTATGGCCCTTTTGGGCTATGTTCTCTTGCGCCAGCAAGGGAACCTGCCGTGGAATCCCTTGGGCGCTCCCGGCATGAGCTGGCACCTGGCCTTCAACACGGCGGCTTCTTTCATCACCAACACCAACCTGCAGCACTACGCGGGGGAAACCCAGATCAGTCCCCTTTCCCAGATGGCCGTCATTACCTTTTTGATGCACGCCAGCGCCGCCACCGGGCTGGCGGCGGGGATCACCTTCATCCGCGGTGTGACAGGCCGCCCTCTGGGCAATTTTTGGTCCGACTTCATCAAGGCCAGCCTGCGGGTCCTCTGGCCTGCCTCCCTTTTGGTGAGCCTTCTCCTGGTCTCCCAGGGGGTGCCCCAGACCTTTACCGCCCTCCGGGAGGCCCACACCCTGGAAGGAACCCTCCAGACCCTCCTCACGGGGCCTATCGCCAGCTTTGAGAGCATCAAACACCTGGGGACCAACGGCGGCGGCTACTTCAGCGCCAACGCTGCCCACCCCTTTGAAAACCCCACCCCCTTCACCAATCTCCTGCACATGCTCTCCATGCTCTGGATCCCCATCTCCCTTCTCTTCACTTTCGGCGACGCCGCCCGCAACCGTCGCCTGCCCTGGGTCTTTTTCTCCGCCGCCGCCGTCATTTTCGTCGGCCTCTACGGGATCCTTCTTCATGCCGAGGATGCCGGCGACCCCTTGCTGCATCGCCTGGGGATTCCGGGGCCCAACTGGGAAGGCAAAGAGGTTCGCTTCGGCATGGAGGGGACCAGCCTCTTCGTCAGCGTCACCACGGGAGCCACCACCGGCTCGGTGGATAGCGCCCACGGCAGCCTCATGCCCTGGGGGCAAACGGTCCCCCTCTTGCAGATGATGCTCAACTCCATCTTCGGCGGCATCGGCGTCGGGACCATGAACCTTTTGACCATGGCCCTCTTGACCGTCTTCCTCATCGGCCTCATGGTGGGGCGGACCCCCGAATTTCTCGGGCGAAAAGTGGAACCGCGGGAGATGACCCTCCTGGCGGCCGTCATCCTCATCCATCCCCTCTTGATCTTGATCCCCACCGCCGTGGCCCTCTCCCTCCCCCAAGGGATCGAGGGCCTCACCGCCCCCACCTTCCAGGGATTGACCCAAGCCCTCTATGAATTCGCTTCCTCCGCCGCCAACAACGGGTCCGGCATGGGCATCGACGGGGACCAGGCCTTTTGGAACGTGAGCACCGGTCTGGTGATGCTTCTGGGCCGCTATCCCTCTATCGTCCTGCTTTTGGCCCTGGCCGACAGCCTCCGGAAGAAACGGGCCGCTCCTTTGGGGCCCGGGTCCCTGCGCCTCGACACCCCCCTTTTTACGGGCATTTTGGCTTTCATGACCCTTCTTTTGGGGGCGTTGAACTTCTTTCCGGCCCTGGCCATGGGGCCCCTGGCCCAGGCCTTGATGCTGCCATGAAGGAGGAAAGGGCATGCCTTACCTGGGAGCTTTGAAAGTGGCCATCGTCAAGCTGAACCCCCTCTATCTCTGGCGCAACCCTGTTCTTCTGACGGTGGAAGGGGGCGCCCTTTGGGCCACCTACGAAGCCCTTTTCACCTCCGCGGGAGGAAGCTTCCCCCTCCTCGTCGCCGCCCTCCTGTGGATCACCGTGCTTTTGGGCACATGGGCCGAATCTTTGGCGGAAGCCCAGGGGAAAGCCCGGGCAGAGAGCCTCCGGCGCACCCGCCAGGAAACCACCGCCAAAAAGCTAGTGGGCGACCACCGGGACTACGAGACGGTGCCGGCCTCCAGCCTGCGCAAAGGAGACCGGGTGCTGGTGGAGGCGGGCGATATCATCCCCGCCGACGGCACCGTCCTGGAAGGCATCGCCACCGTCGACGAATCGGCCATCACGGGGGAATCGGCCCCCGTCCTCAAGGAACCCGGCACCGACGTGGCCTCCAGCGTTACCGCCGGCACCCAGGTGGTCAGCGATTGGCTCATCCTTCAGGTGGACGTCAACCCAGGGGACAGCTACCTGGACAAGATGATCCGCCTGGTGGAAGGGGCCACCCGCAAGCCCACCCCCAACGAGCAGGCTCTCCAGGTGCTCCTGCTGGCCCTCACCCTGATTTTCGCCATGGTGGTCCTCACCCTCTGGCCCCTGGCCCGGTACCTGGGAGCTCAGCTGGATCCCATCTACGGCATCGCCCTCTACGTCTGCCTCATCCCCACCACCATCGCCGCCCTTTTGAGCGCTGTGGGCATCGCCGGTATGAACCGCGTCGCCCGGTACAACGTGCTGGCGTTGAGCGGCCGCGCTGTGGAAGCGGCCGGGGACGTGGACGTGCTTCTTTTGGATAAGACCGGCACCATCACTTACGGGCACCGCATGGCGGCCCAGTTCATCCCCGTCGGGAACCACGGCGAAATGGAGCTCATCGCCGCGGCCCTGAGGACTTCCGTCCCTGACGAAACCCCCGAAGGACGCTCCATCGTGGCCCTGGCCCGGGAGAAAGGCGTTCTCCCCGGAGACGAAGCCCCCGGAACCACCTTTATCCCCTTTGCGGCGGAGACCCGGATGAGCGGCCTCGATACCCCCGATGGCCTTCGCCTGCGCAAGGGCGCCGCCGATGCCGTCGCCGCCTGGGTGAGGGAACAGGGGGGCACCATCCCCCCCGACCTGGACGCCGCCGTGGAAAGGGTTTCCCGGGCAGGGGGTACCCCCCTGGTGGTGGCCCAAGGGGAGGACATCCTGGGGGTTATCTACCTCAAAGACACCGTCAAGGAGGGTCTCAAGGAACGATTCGCGGAGCTGCGCAAGATGGGGGTTAAGACCGTCATGTGCACCGGGGACAACCGCCTCACGGCCGCCACCATTGCCAAAGAGGTAGGCGTCGATGAATACCTGGCGGAAGTCACCCCCGAAGCCAAGATGGACCGCATCCGGCAGGAACAGGAGGCCGGCCACCTGGTGGCCATGACTGGCGATGGCACCAACGACGCTCCCGCCCTGGCCTTGGCCGATGTGGGCCTGGCCATGCAGAGCGGCACCCAGCCCGCCAAGGAAGCCGCCAACATGGTGGATCTGGATTCCGACCCCACCAAGCTCTTGGATGTCATCGCCATCGGCAAGCAGCTCCTCATCACCCGGGGCGCCCTCACCACCTTCTCCATCGCCAACGACGTGGCCAAATACTTCGCCATTCTCCCCGCCCTCCTGGTCCCTGCCATCCCGGCCCTGGAAGGGCTGAACATCATGCATCTCCACTCCCCGCAATCGGCCATCCTGTCGGCCGTCCTCTTCAATGCCCTCATCATTCCCGCCCTCATACCCATGGCTTTGCGGGGCGTCCGCTACCGTCCCTCTTCCTCCCAGGCCCTCCTCCTGCGGAACATCGCCCTCTACGGCGGCGGGGGCATTCTTTTACCCTTTGCCGGCATCAAGCTCTTGGATATCCTGGTGGCGGCCCTGGGGGTGGCGGCGTGAAGGACGAACTTTGGCGGGGCCTGCGGGCCGCCCTGCTCATCTTCCTCATCACCGGCTTTCTCCTCCCCCTGACCACCACCGGTTTGGCGGAGCTCCTCTTCCCCCCAAAAGCCCAGGGGAGCCTCGTTTTCGACGACCAGGGGACCCTCGTGGGCTCCCTCCTCATCGGCCAGGATTTCCAGGGCCCTCAATGGTTCCAGGGCCGCCCTTCCGCTTCCGGCAACAACCCCCTGGAGTCCGGGTCTCCCCAGTGGGGCCCCCTGGATCCCCGCCGCATAGAAGCAGCCCAAAAAGCCCTCGCCAGCTGGGTCCAGGCCAACCCGGGGGTTCCCCTTCCTTCCGAGCTGGCGGCCCTTTCGGCTTCCGCCCTCGATCCCCACATCACCCGCGAGGCTGCCCTGGCCCAGGTCCCCCGCATCGCCCGCCTCCGGGGCCTGTCGGAAGCGGAGTTGGTGTCCTTGGTGGACGGACTGACGGAAGAAAGCTTTCGCTTTTTGGGAAGCCCTCCTCGGGTCAATGTGCTTCTTTTGAACCGGAAGCTGGCCCAGCTGGCGAACACACCCTAAATCTCAAAGCAGGAGGATCCGACGTGGCCGGCGACGAAACCCGCCTCCCGCCGCAAGAGGCACTGCGGGAAGCCCAAAAGGCCAAAAAGGGCCGCCATCGCATCTACCTGGGGTACGCCGCCGGGGTGGGTAAAACCTACGCCATGCTCCGCGAAGGAAACCGCCTGTTGCAGCAAGGGCAGCGGGTGGTCATCGGCGTATTGGAGCATCACGGCCGCCAAGAAACCCTGGATCAAGTCGGGGATCTCCCCATCATCCCCAAGAAACGCATCCCCTACAAGGGAGTCATCCTCGAAGAAATGGACCTGGACGCCATCCTGACCCAGGCCCCGGACTGGGTCCTCGTCGACGAGCTGGCTCACACCAATGTCCCCGGATCCCGCAACACCTACCGCTATCAGGACATTCAAGAGCTTTTGGAAGCCGGCATCAACGTCATGTCCACTGTCAACGTCCAGCACGTGGAAAGCCTCAATGACATCATCGGCCGCATCACCGACGTGGAAGTGCGGGAAACCTTCCCCGACTGGGTCCTGGATCAGGCCGACGAGATCATCCTGGTGGATATCCCCCCGGAAGTGCTGGAAGAACGCCTGCGCCAGGGAAAAGTTTACGACACCCAGCGGGCCCAGCGGGCCCTGAAGAACTTCTTTCGCAAAGGAAACCTCCTGGCCCTGCGGGAGCTCACCTTGCGCAAAGTGGCCCAGGAAATGGACGACCTTTTGGGAGACTACCGCAAGGACGAACAGATCGAAGAAACCTGGGCCACCTCCGACCGCATCCTGGTGGCCATCACGCCCCAGGAAAGTTCCCGCTCCCTGATCCGCACCGGCTGGCGGGTCGCCCAGCGCCTCAAAGGCGATCTCTACGTCGTCCATGTGCGCCAGGGCCCCTTGAAAGAGGAAGAGGAGAGCACCCTGGACCGGCTCCTGGACTGGGCCAGAAGCTTGGGGGCCGTCGTGCGCCAGATGGAACACCGGGATCTGGTGGAAGGCCTCATGCGGGTGGTGGAAGAGGAGGAGATCACCCAGCTGGTCATCGGAGCTTCCCGCCCTTCCCGCTGGCAGGAAATCCTCTACGGGTCCCCCATCACCCGCATCCTCCGCCGCAACCGCCAGGTGGACCTTCTGGTGGTCTCCGACCGCACCCGAGATTAATGCTGGCAGCGGGGGCAAAAGGTGCTCCCCCGACCGGCCCACACCTCCCGCCGCAGGGGCGTCCCGCAGCGGACGCACGGTTCACCCCGGCGACCATAGACCTTCAGCTCCCCGGCAAACCGGCCTTCTTCTCCCAGGCCGTTTTGGAAATGGCGGAAGGTGGTGCCGCCGGCATCGAGGGCCTCCCGCAGCACCTGCCGCAGGGACTGAAGGAGCCTGCCCCCTTCCTCGGGCCCCAGGCTTTGGCCCGGCCTGCCGGGGTGGAGGCCCGCCCGGAAAAGGGCCTCATCGGCATAGATATTCCCCACCCCCGCCAGCAGGCGCTGGTTCAAAAGAAGGGCCTTGATGGGAGCCTTTCGCCCCCGCCACACCTGCACCAGCTCTTCCCCGGCCGCAAAGGGATCCGGCCCCAGATCGTCCCAGGGCGCCTTTTCCCCCGGACCCACCACATAGAAGCGGCCAAACTTCCGCTGATCCCAAAAGAGCAGGTGGCCCTTCGTCAAGGGGATGTGGAGGTGGAGGTGGCCTTCCGGAAAGGGGGGGCCTTCCCGATAAAGAAGACGACCCGTCATCCGCAGGTGAAAGCCCAGCCGCAGGGACCCCTCTGCCTCGGCCACGATGAATTTCCCTCGGCGTTCCAGGGAATGGAGCATCTTCCCCTGCAGGGCCCCCAGAAAAGGGCCCGCGACCACCACATGGGGGGAGAGGACCCGCACATCTTGGATGCCCTCTCCCACCACCTGGGGGCGCAGGCTTCTCACCACATGTTCCACTTCAGGAAGCTCAGGCACGCAGGTCCATATCCTCCAGCTGGGCCCAGCTGGGCCCGGCCGACACCTCCACCGCCAGGGGCACCTTCAGCTCCGCCACCGACGCCATGGTCTTCTGTAAAAGCTTTCCTACCAACTCCGCCTTCTCCCGCGGAGTCTCCACCATCAGTTCGTCGTGAACCTGGAGGATCAGGCGGGCGCCGGGTATTTCCCGCCCAATGACCTCTTCCACCTGCACCATGGCCATCTTGATGAGGTCCGCCGCCGTCCCCTGCAGGGGCGTATTCATGGCCGCCCGCTCCGCCGCCTGCCGCCGGGCATAATTGCGGGAGCGAATATCGGCCAAATAACGGCGCCGCCCGAAATAAGTGCGGACGTAACCCTTTTCGCGGGCAAAGGCCACACTCTTTTCCAGGTACCCCTTCACCTTGGGGTACTGCTGGAAATAGGCGGCGATGAACCGATGGGCTTCCTCCCGGGAAAGGCCTGCCGCCCGGGAAAGGCCATAATCGCTCATGCCGTAAATGATGCCGAAATTGACCGCTTTGGCCGCCGAGCGCTGGGCCGGCGTCACCTTCTCTTCCGGAATCCCCATGATCTGGGCCGCAGTATGGCGGTGGATGTCGGCTCCCCGCCGGAAAGCCTCGATAAGATGGGCATCTTCCGAGAAATGGGCCAGAAGCCGCAGCTCGATCTGGGAGTAGTCCGCCGACACCAGCACATGGCCCGGAGACGCCACAAAGGCCCTGCGAAGCTGCCGGCCCACCTCTTCCCGCACCGGAATGTTCTGCAGATTGGGATCGACGCTGGAAAGACGCCCTGTGGCGGCGATGGTCTGGGCGAAGGTGGTGTACACCCGCCCCGTTTCGCCGTCCCGGCGCTCCATCAGCCCGACCACATAGGTGCTGAGGAGCTTGGAGAGAGTCCGGTGTTCCAAAACCTTTCGCGGCAAAGGATGGAGATCGGTTAAAAGCTCCAGGGTTTCGGCATCGGTGGAATAGCCTGTCTTGGTCTTCTTTTGGGGCGGAAGCCCCAGCTTGTCGAAAAGGATCTTTCCCAGCTGCTGGGGCGAACCGATGGTAAAGGGTCCCCCCGCCAGCTGAAAAATCTCCCCCTCCAGCTCCTGGAGGCGCTCCCTGAATTCCTTGTCCAGGCGCTGCAACACTTCCCGATCCACCGCCACCCCCCGGGCCTCCATCCGGGCCAACACCGCCAGCAAGGGAAGGTCGATCTTCTCCCAGACGTCCCATAGACCTTCGTCCTTCAGGGCCTGGGCCGCTTCTTCCCAGAGGGCCAGGGCCAGTCTGGCCTCTTCCTCCCGGGAGAACGTCTCCCTTTCCCCCTCCTGGCCGAAGCGCGACACCATATAACCTGCATCGTAGCGGGTGCGCCCCGGCTCCAAGAGGTAACCGGCCAGCTCCAGATCGAAAAGGGGCGGCAAAGACAGCTCCTCACCCCAAAAGAAAGCACTTCGCAAAAGGGGCTTGAGGCCAAATCCCGCTAAAAGATGGCCCTCCCCTTTCCCCTTCACCCTCACCCAGCGCCCGGGACGGGGGGGCACCGGCCGTGCTTCTCGGGCCCACTCCCCCGCCCAACCGAAAAGGCCGGCGGGCGGGAACGCCAGGTTCCGGAAACCCTCCCCTTCCTCCACCGATGCCGGCATAGAAAGGGTGTCCCTGGGTTTTCCCTCTTCCTTCTTCTTTCCGTCCGCGACGGGCTCCGCCATCTCCACGTAACGGCGCCAAAGGCTGCGCATGTCCAAGCCCAAGAAAAAGGCCTCCCCCTCCGGCGACCACCGGAGATGCAAGCGCAGGTCCTCCCATGGGAGGTCCAGCGGCACATCTAGCCGGATCCGGGAAAGCTCCCTCGACATGAGGGCTTCTTCTTTTCCCTGGGTCAGCAGCTCCCGGGTCCGGGCGGGGCGCACCTCCTCGAGGCGCCGGTAGAGCTCCTCCAGGGATCCGAAGGACTGGATGAGCTTCAGGGCCGTCTTCTCGCCGATCCCCTTGATCCCCGGGATGTTGTCGGAAGCATCCCCCATCAGGGCTTTCACGTCGATGAGCTGGGCGGGCTGCAATCCGTAGCGCTCCTGGATGGCGGCCCCATCCACCTCTTCCACATCGGTGATGCCCTTTTTGGTGTAGACGACCCGGATGGCCTCATCTACCAGCTGAAAAGCATCGCGGTCCCCGGTGACGATGGTCACCTGCAGGCCCTCTTTCTCCGCCTTCTTTCCCAGGGTTCCGAGAACGTCGTCGGCTTCAAACCCTTCCTGGCCGACGGCCGGAATCCCCATGAGGGAAAGGGCCTTTTCCAGGAGTTCTTCCTGGCTTTTGAGGTCATCGGGCATGGGCGGCCGCTGCGCTTTATACCCCGCATAGACCTGGTCCCGGAAGGTCCCTCCCGGCCGGTCCAGCACCACCGCCACGTATTCCGGCGCTTTGTCCTTGATAAAGCGGAGGAGCATGTTGAGAAAGCCCAGCAGGGCATTGGTCGGCTGGCCCGATGAGCTGGAGAGGGGCGGCAGGGCATAATAAGCCCGGTGGAGGAGGCTGTGGCCATCCACCAGGAGAAGATGACCTTTGCCCATCGTCACCTTCCGGCAGCGTCCGCCTCGTCCTGGGCGGTTTTCTCCGTCTCCGCCGGGGCTGCCCCACTGCTGAAGCTCTCCTTGAATTCCCTAAGAGCGCTTCCCAAAGAGCGGCCGATTTCCGGCAGTCGGCGCGGGCCAAAAAAAATGACGGCCAGGGCCAGCACCAGAAGAAGCTGCATCAGGCTGGGGGTATGCATCTTTTTTCCCCTCCTTCTTCCCTTAACACTACTCCAAGGGACTTTGACCTTCAACGATCGGGCAGGAAGGTGATGTCCACCTCGGCCCACTGGGCTGCCTGCCACAGCTCCACCCGCTTCAGGTCCAGTTTTTCGCGCAAGGAAGCGTCGGGAGACCCCGCCTCCTCCAGCTCTTTCCACGCCCGCTCGGTGGAGCGGAGCTCCGCGTCCAGGGGGATGGCCTCCACCTTCAATTCCCTCAGCTGGCCTTCGTCCGCCAGGGACGCCAGGAGATCATCCACCAGCGCTGAAGATATCTGGAGGCGGAGACGCGCTCCTTCCGCATCGGGGGCTTTCCCCTCCGTCAGACGGGCGCCATAGCGGGCTACCACCTTGAGGGCCCCTGCCAGGGAGCTCTCCAGATCGGCGGTGGTCACCGTCAACCAGGCTTGGCGCTGGTAACGGGGAGGATCGGTGGGGAGGAGAACCGGCACCTCTCCCACCCCCCGGAGGGGAAGGGTCTGCGACGATGCCGCCCGGGAGGCCGAATCGGGGCTCTCCTCCTGGAGAGCCTGCATCGGAAAGGAATCCCCCGGGGACTCTTCCCCAGGAGGCGGCGTCTCCAAGGCCACGGGGCCACCGTCCCCCGACATTGCCGGCCCCTCTGCCAGGGCCCCCTCCTGCGGAAGGGGGTGGAACACCGAGAGCACCAGCGCCGCACCGCCGGCGCCCCCCAGGACCACCAGGAGAAGGGCCGCGGCCACCGTCAGGACCCGCCATCCTCTCGCGGGTTCTCGTCGGGGGTGGTTGCGGGCCGCCACCAGGGGAGCATAGCGAAAAAGCCGATCCCGCAGACTCGCCTGGAAATGGGGGGGCAGGGGAGGTAGCGGCAGGTGGCGCAGGGCATCCTGCATCTGGCGCCAAGCTTCCAGTTGGCGGGCGCAACCCGGTTCCGAGGCCAAAGCCAGCTCCACGCGCACCCGTTCCTCCGAGCTCACTTCGTCGTCGAGATAGGCGCTCAAAAGTTCAGGCGGGATCGAGCAGGGCACGTCATTCAACCTGCCTTTCACCTTCTTGGACGGGCATCCTGGAGGAAAGTTCCGCCTGGAGGGCACGGCGCAGGGCCAAACGGGCCCGGTGGAGCCGGGATTTCACCGTCCCTTCGGGAATCTGCAGGGTCTGGGCGATGAAGCCATAGCTCATCCCCTCCACATCCCGCAACACCAAAGGCACCCGAAATTCATCGGGCAGGGAGAGAAGAGCCCTTTCCAGCTCCTGGCGATGCTCTTTCCTGAGAACCAGCGTCTCAGGACCCGGCTGGGGATCCGGCCAGTCCACTTCGTCCAGCTCCCCTTCGTGGGGGCGCACGTCCACGACCTTTGGGCGCCGCTGGCGCCGACGAT
Organism: Bacillota bacterium; assembly: GCA_029960865.1. Classification (GTDB taxonomy): domain Bacteria; phylum Bacillota; class Sulfobacillia; order RBS10-35; family RBS10-35; genus RBS10-35. The sequence goes on from JASBVX010000025.1 coordinate 10,794, forward strand.
ATTCATCCAGGCATACGTTGGTGGTAATGCGGTGGAGCCAGGTCCCAAAGGAGGCATCTCCCCGGAAGGTGGGAAGGGAGAGGAACGCCTTCAAAAAAGCCTCCTGGGCCATGTCGGCGGCATCTTCCGCATCGCCCGTCAAACGTAGAGCCAGATGATAAACCTTCAGCTGATGGCGGGCGATGAGCTCTTCAAAAGCGGCTACCTGCCCCTCCTGGGCGAGGCGGAGAAGCTCCTTTTCCGATACCATGGGGACCTCACATTCCTAACGACAGGCACAAAAATGGTGCCGGAGGTGGGATTCGAACCCACACGGCCTTTCGGCCACACGATTTTGAGTCGTGCGTGAATGCCAGTTCCACCACTCCGGCACTGC
>JASBVX010000026.1 GCA_029960865.1 Bacillota bacterium
CACGTCCACTTCATCCACATGGGTGACCTGGGGCACCCTCTGGTGGGCCAGGGAAAGGCGCTGGGCGATGGTGCGCCTGAGGCCCCGGAGAGGGATCCGCTCCCCTCCAGAGATAGGAAGAGGGGGCGGGAGAGGGATAGGCGAAGGGGCGGGGCGAGGACTTCTCGTGGGGAGCGCTGCCTCCAGATCTTTTTGGGTGATGCGCCCCTTGGGCCCGGTCCCCTGGATGGTTTCCAGGGAAAGGCCCATCTCCCTAGCCTGGCGGCGCACCGCCGGCGAGGCCAGGATGGTCTTTCGTCCATCCCTCGGGGGTGCCTCTTCTTCCACCACCAGAAGATCTCCCGCCAGCTTTCCCACGATGGCCCCCGCGTCTTCTTCTTCCGTCTCCGATGCTTCTTCGCCGGTCTTGTCGGGGGTTTCAGGCCGAGGGGAGGGCTCAGGGGAAGAAGCGGGAGCCTTGGCCTCCTCGAAGTAGGCCAGGACCGCCCCCACCGGCAGGCGCTCTCCCTCTTTGGCCCCGTGTTTTTTCAGGATGCCTCGGTAAGGGGAGGGGATCTCCACCACCGCCTTGTCGGTCTCCAGCTCCACCAGGAGTTCATCTTCCTCCACCGGCTGGCCTTCCGCCACCCGCCAGCGGACGATCTCCGCCTCCGCCATCCCTTCCCCCAGATCGGGCAGGTGAAAGGCTTTCATGGCCATGATCTCACGGCTCCTTCAGGGTTTTTTGGAGGGCGCGGTAGATGGTGGCCCCTTGGGGGAGGTAATCTTCCTCCACGGCAAAGGCGGGATAAGGCGTATCAGGCACCGCCACCCGTTGGGGAGGAGCCTCCAGGTGCCAGAACGCCTCTTCCTGGCAGATGGCCACGATCTCCGCCCCCAGGCCCCCCGTCAGGGGAGCTTCATGGACCACCAGCACCCTTCCCGTCTGCCGGGCGAATTTGCCGATAGTCTCCCGATCCAGGGGTGAAAGGGTGCGCAGATCCACCACCGCCACATCGAAGCCGTCCTCCTTGGCGCGGCGGGCCGCCTGCAGGGAAGGGGGCACCATGGCTCCCCAGCAAAAGATGACCCCATCGTTTCCCTCCCGCACGATCCGGGCTTTCCCCAGGGGTACCTTATGGACCCCTGCCGGGACTTCCCCTTTGACGGAGCGGTAGAGGCGCATGGGCTCCAGGAAGAGGACCGGATCAGGATCGTCGATGGCCGAAAGGAGAAGGCCCTTGGCATCGGCGGGGGTGCTGGGCACCGCCACCTTCAACCCCGGCGTGTGGACCAGATGGGCCTCGGCGCTTTCCGCGTGGAGCTCAGGGGCCTGCACGCCACCGCCGTAGGGCATCCTCACCACCAGAGGCACGGTGAAGCGGCCCCGGGAACGGTAGCGAAAGCGGCTGACATGGGAAAGGATCTGGTCCAGGGCGGGGTAGAGAAAGCCCATGAACTGGATTTCCGCCACAGGCCGAAGGCCTGAGAGGGCAAGGCCGATGGCGGCGCCCACAATGGCCGACTCTGCCAGGGGCGTATCCACCACCCGCTCTCCTCCGTACTTTTCAAAGAGGCCGTCGGTCGCCCGGAAGACCCCCCCGTTGAGGCCGATATCTTCCCCCAATAAAAGGACCCGGGGATCTTCCGCGAGGGCCACATCAAGAGCCTCGGTGACGGCCGCCAAAAGGGTCTTTTCGGTCCCTGGGCTCATTCTTGTGCCTCCTTCAAGGTCGCAAGGAAACGATCCCTTTGTTGCTGGAAAAAAGGAGGCTCGGCGCCGTAGACGTGCTCGAAAATACTTTCCGGCGAGGGCCTGGGCAGAGCTTCCAGCTCCGCCACCGCCTGGGCCACCTTCTCCCGGGCTTCTTGCAACGTTTCCTCCTCCTCTTCCGCCGACCAGGCCCCTTCCTTCTGGAGATAGAGGCGCAGCCGTTCCACCGGATCCCCCAGCGTCGTTTCCAAAGGATCCTCCTGCCGGTAGCGGCGAGGATCGTCGGAGGTGGTGTGGGGCCCCTGGCGGTAGGTGCGGGCCTCGATGAGGGTGGGGCCTTCTCCGGAGCGGGCTCGTTCTGCCGCTTCCTGGACAGCTTCCGCCACCATCAGGGGGTCGTTGCCGTCGATGAGGCGGCCGTGGATGCCGTAGCCCTGGGCCCGGATGGCGATGCTTTCGGCGGCCGTCTGCCGGTGGAAGGGGACGCTGATGGCCCACCCGTTGTTCTGGCAGAGAAAGACCACCGGCGTTTTGAAGACCCCGGCAAAGTTGAGGCCTTCGTGGAAATCCCCTTCGCTGGTGGCGCCATCGCCAAAGAAAGTGAGGACGATGCCTTCTTTCTTCTGGTGCTTGAGACCCCACCCGATCCCTGCCGCATGGGGGATCTGGGTGGCGATGGGGACCGATGGGGGGAGGATCTGGCGATCGGCTGGGGCCCGGTAACTATCGGGAAACCCCTTCCAGTACGCCAAAGCTTCCAGCAGAGGCAAACCAAAGAGGATGGCCGCTCCCGTATCCCGGTAGGTGGGCACTAGCCAGTCGGCCGCGGTGAGGGAGCGCACCGCGGCTGCCTGGATCCCCTCCAGGCCGGTAAAGGGGGCGTAGGTGCCGATGCGTCCTTGGCGCTGGAGGCTGAGGGCCCGGCTGTCGAAGGTGCGGATCAAAAGCATGGCTTTCAGCAGGACCCGGCTTTCCTCCAGGGAAAGGCGCGGCGGCCTCAGGGGGCGCCCTTCCAGGTCCAGGATCCGTTCCATCTCCAAGAAAAACCCTCCTTCCCATCCCTCATTCGCCTGAGGAGAAGGCAAATCCTCTTCTCGGCCCGAGGAGTCCACCTTCAAAACCATTGAATCCCGGAGTACACTGAACATAAGACATCAGGGGAGGAATGGACCTTGCTCAACGAATTTGCCTGGATGGTGGGGGGCCAGCAGGGAGAGGGCATCGAGAGCTCCGGCGATATCTTGGCCACCGTCCTGGCGCGCCAGGGTTACCACGTGTACGGTTACCGGGTTTTTTCCAGCCGCATCAAAGGGGGTCACACCAGCTACCGGGTCCGGGCCAGCACCCGGCCCGTCCGGACTCCCAACGAGGACATCCATCTCCTGGTGGCCTTCGATCAGGAAACCATCGACATCGAAGGGCCCCAGGTGGTGCCGGGAGGAGTCATCGCTGCCGATAGCCACTTCAAACCCCAGCTGCCCCCGGGCCTCAGCGCCAACCTCCTGGACATCCCCCTGACAGAGCTGGCTAAAGAGAGCGGCAACCCCCTGGCGCGGAACGTGGTGGCCATGGGAGCCACCGCCTATGTCTTGAGCCTCCGGTTGGAACCCTTCCACGATCTCATCCGGGACCGGTGGGGGCGCAAAGGGGAAGAAGTGGTGGCCCAGAACATCCAGGCGCTGGAGTCGGGATACCGCTTTGCCGAAGAAAACCTGAAGGGCTTGCGCTTTGAAGTGGAAGCCGGCGATGGCCGTTCCCGCCCCGCCCTTTTGGGCAATTACCTCATGAGCATCGGGGCCATGGCGGCCGGCTGCCGGGTCATGGCGGCCTACCCCATCACCCCGGCTTCCGACATCATGGAATATCTGGTGCGAAAGCTCCCCCAATACGGCGGGGTCGTCCTGCAGATGGAGGATGAGATCGCCGCCATCACCACCTGCATCGGGGCCGGCTTCGCCGGCGCCCGGGCCATGACGGCCACCGCCGGCCCCGGCTTTTCCTTGATGCAAGAAGCCCTGGGCCTGGCGGCCACGGCAGAGATCCCCTTGGTCATCGTGGATGTGCAAAGGGCTGGCCCTTCCACCGGCATGCCCACCAAAGTGGAGCAAAGCGATCTGATGCAGATGATCTACGGTACCCACGGGGAGTCCCCCCGCATCGTCCTGGCCCCTTCCACCATGGAGGATGCCTTCTACATCATGTTCGACGCTTTCAACTTGGCCGATGAATACCAGTGCCCTGTGATCGTGGCTTCCGACCTCATGCTGGGGGTGTCCCTCCAGACGGTGGAGGACGAGGCTTTGGATCTATCGCAGGTAGAGTGGCGACGGGGCCATGTGGCCGGCGAAGAGGAGCTGGCGGCGGTCAAGGCGGGAAATTTCGAGCGTTACTCCGTAACGGCTTCGGGGATCTCCCCCCGCTCCCTTCCCGGCGTGCCCAAGGGCCAGTACCTGGCCACCGGGGTGGAGCACGCCCCCACCGGCAAGGTGACCGAGAATCCCCAGAACCGGGTGGCCCAGATGGATAAGCGGGCGCGGAAGCTCTCCTCCCTGAAGGGCGGCGGTACGCGCTACTACGGCGCTGAAGATCCCGAGCTTCTCCTTTTGAGCTTTGGCAGCACCTTCGGGGCGGTGGAAGAAGCCCGGGAGGCCCTGGAGGCTCTGGGGAAGAAGGTGGGCCACCTGGTGCTGCGGCGCCTCTGGCCCCTGCCGGCCGATGAACTGCAGCCTTACCTGGATAAGGCGGAAAAGGTCCTGGTGGTGGAGCTCAACTCCACCGGACAGCTGCGCCATCTCGTACAGATGCATATGGGGTATCAGGAGAAGCTCCACTCGGCGCTGAAGTACAACGGGCTTCCCTTCTATCCCCGGGAAATCCAACTGCGGGCGGAAGAGGTGATGGGCTGATGGCCATTACGGTGACGATGGCGGACTACCGCACGGCGGAGAAATCCTGGTGGTGTCCGGGGTGCGGCGATTTCGGCGTTCTTTCGGCCCTCCAAAAGACCCTGGTGGACCTGCAACGGCTTCCCCACGAGGTGGCCATCATCGCGGGGATCGGGTGCTCGGGGAAGATCGGCAACTACATCAACTGCTACAACATCCACACCACCCACGGCCGCACCCTTCCCGTGGCCACGGGCATCAAGCTGGCCAATCGGGACCTCACGGTGATCGCCGCCGGCGGTGACGGCGACGGCTATGCCATCGGCATGGGCCACTTCATGCATGCCCTGCGGCGCAACGTGGACATGACCTACCTGGTCATGGACAACCACGTCTACGGCCTTACCAAGGGGCAGGTCTCCCCCACCAGCGATGCAGGCTTCATCACCAGCAGCACCCCGCAGGGGAACCTGGAAAAGCCGGTGCGCCCCCTGGAGCTGGCCCTGGCTAGCGGGGTGGGCTTTGTGGCCCAGGGCTTTTCCGGTTGGGTGCCCCAGCTCATCGAGATCCTGAAGGCGGCCATCGAATACCGGGGATTTGCCCTGGTGAACGTCATTAGCCCCTGCGTCACCTACAACAAGGTGAACACCTATGACTATTACCGGGAAGCCCTCACCAAAGTGGAGGATATCCCCGGCTACGACGAAAAGGATCGCCTGGGGGCTCTGAAGACCGTCATGGAAAGGGAGGGCCTGGTGACGGGGATCCTTTATCGGGAAGAAGGGCCGGCCCTGGAGGACCTTCTCCCGGGGTTCCGGGAAGAGCCCATCGTCAGCCAGGATCTGCGTTTCCGCCAGGAAGACCTCAAGGCCCTTTTGGAGGAGCACCGCTGATTTTGTCCGGAGCCAAAGAACTGGCGCAGATCATTCGGGGGGTTGCCCACGATGAAAAGGGCCGCCCCCTCCCTTTGACGCCGGCGGAGGCCATGGCCCTGGCGGAAGAGGTGCTGGAAACCCTCTTTTCTTCGGAGGAATGGCCCCGGATGCTGGAACGCAGCGGTCTCCGTTTTGTGGCTTTCTTGCCGGAGGAATGGGAGCTGGGAAGCCCGGCCCTGGTCTTTGCCCAGCAGTGGGATGGCCAGAGCTGGGTAAACCTGGGCCGGGTGGAAGTCTCCCTTTAGCGGCGGCGATAGCGGGTGATGAGGGCCTCCGCCTTCCAGGCGATGTTCTCCGCCGTGAGGCCGTATTTCTGGAATAGTTCCGCCGGTTTTCCCGATTCGGCGTAGGTGTCTTCCATGCCCACAAAGGCTAGGGGAATCGGCCGGAACTGGCTCAATAGCATAGCGACAGCGCTCCCCACCCCGCCTGCCAGGAGGTGTTCCTCGGCCACCACCATGGCCCCCGTCTCTTCCGCCGCCTGGATGAGGGTATGGGTATCCAGGGGCTTCACCGACACCAGATCCAGCACCCGGGCTTCGTAACCCTTCTCTGCCAGCATGTCGGCGGCCTTGAGGGCCTCAGGGACCATGAGGCCCAGAGCAGCGATGGTGACATCGCGGCCCTGGCGCAGCACCGGAGCCCGCCCGAAGGCAAAGGCGGCCGGTTCCCGATAGACGAGGGGGGCCGGAGGCCTTCCCACCCGCACGTAGACCGGCCCCGGGTGGTAAGCGGCAGCGCGGATGACGGCAGCCGTAGACGGCCCATCCGCCGGGCACGCCACGTAGAAGCCGGGGAGGCTGCGGGCCAGAGCGAGATCCTCCACGCTCTGCTGAGAAACCCCGTCTTCCCCCACGCTGATGCCGCCATGGCTTCCCACCAGCTTCACGTTGGCCTTGCTGTAGGCGATGGCCATGCGCATCTGGTCGTAGCCTTTACTCATGAGGAAGGTGGCAAAGCTGGAGATGAAAGGGATCTTGCCGCTCCGGCTGAGGCCCGCGGCCGCTCCCACCATGTTGGCTTCGGCGATCCCCATGTTGAAAAAGCGCTGGGGGAATTCTTTGGCGAAGTAGCGGGTCATGGTGGAGGTGGAAAGATCCCCATCCAGGACCACGATGCGGGGATCCTGGCGCCCCAGCTGCAAAAGGGCCTGACCGTAGGCTTCCCGGGTGGAAGGACCCATTTCCGTCATGGGGCCTCACCTCCCAGCTCCCAAAGGGCCTTTTTCAGCTCTTCCGGGGTGGGAGCCCGGCCGTGAAAGGCGTTGTTCCCTTCCATAAAAGAAACCCCTTTTCCTTTGACGGTATGGGCGATGATGACCCGGGGGCGGCCTTTTTCCTCCCAGCGGGGCCGGGGGATGGCCAGTGCCCGTTGCAGCTCCGCCACGTCATGGCCGTTCACTTCCTCCACCTGCCAGCCAAAAGCCTCCCATTTGGCTGGCAGGGGTCCCAGGCCCATGATGGCGTCGGTGGCTCCGTCCAGCTGGAACCCGTTTTGGTCCACGATGGCCACCAGGTTCTGCAGGCCGTAGTGGGAGGCCGCCATGGCTGCCTCCCAGACCTGGCCTTCATTGAGCTCTCCATCCCCCAAAAGGACGAACACCCGGAAATCGAGACCGTCCATCTTCCCCGCCAGGGCGTGGCCCAGGCCGATGGAAAGGCCCTGGCCCAGGGAGCCGGTGGAGGCTTCCACCCAGGGGAGATCTTTGACCGACGGGTGGCCCTGCAGGGGGCTTCCGGTGCGGCGCAGGGTCTGCAAGGATTCCTCCGGGATCCGCCCCGTCTCCGCCAGGGCGGCGTAGAGGATGGGGGCGGCATGGCCTTTGCTGAGGATGAAGCGGTCCCGCAGCGGCCAGAGAGGATCCTTTTCATGCCACCGCAGTTCCTGGAAGAAGAGGACCGCCACGATATCGGCGGCCGAAAGGCTCCCTCCCGGATGGCCGGAACCGGCGGCGGCGATGCTTTCCAGCGCCAGGCGCCGGAGCTTTTGCGCCCTTTGGGAAAGGGTCGGGCCGGCGACTGTCATAAGGACTTCCCCGGGACGCCCGGCTCCGTCATGGCGGCGTAATCCAGCACTTTATCCAGGGTGGCTTCATCCAAAAGGCCCTTTTCCAGGACCACTTCCCGCAGGGAGCGGCCTGTTTCCACCACTTCTTTGGCGATCTCTGCCGCCTTGAGGTAACCGATGTAGTCGGTGAGGGAGGTGGCGAGGGCGGCGCTTTTTTCCACCAGTTCCCGGGCCCTCTTTTCGTTGGCGGTGATGCCCTTGAAGCAGCGTTCATCCACCACCAAAAGGGCATTTTTGAGGATCTCGATGCTTTCCAGGAGCATGAAAGCCACCACCGGCATCATGACGTTCAATTCCAGCTGGCCGGCCTCGGCGGCAGCGGCGATGCCGGCATCGTTGCCCATGACTCGGAAGCACACCTGGTTCAGCATCTCCAGCATGGAGGGGTTCACCTTGCCGGGCATGATGGAGGAACCGGGCTGGACGGCGGGGAGGCGGATCTCCGCCAGGCCGGTGCTGGGACCGGACGAGAGGAGGCGCAGGTCGTTGGAAATCTTGGAGACATCCAGGGCCAGGTCCCTCAAGGCCGCCGACACATGGGAGAAATCGCTCAGGCTCTGCATGAGGGCGAAAAGATCTTCCCCGGGCCGCAGGGGGAAGCCGGTAAGGCGGGCCAGGTGTTCCACCACTTTGGTGGGGTAAACCTTCTCCGCATTGACGCCGCTTCCCACCGCCGTGCCGCCGATCCCCAGTTCATGAAGGTCGGCGGCCGCCTCCTGGAGGCGCCGGCGGCCCCTTTGGATGATGTGGCTGTAGGCCAGGAATTCCTGGCCCAAGCGCACCGGCATGGCGTCCTGCAGGTGGGTGCGGCCGGCTTTCACGATGGGCCAGAATTCCTGCGCCTTTTGCGCAAAGGTCTGGGCCACCTGATCCAGCACCGGGTAAAAGTCCTCCAGTGCCTTCAGGGTGGCCAAACGCATGGCGGTGGGGAAGGAATCGTTGGTGGATTGGGCCATGTTCACCTGATCGTTGGGATGGACCGGCTTGTATTGGCCCCGGGGCTGGCCCAGGATCTCGTTGGCGCGGTTGGCGAGGACCTCATTGGTATTCATGTTGAAGGAAGTGCCGGCCCCTGCCTGGAAGGCGTCCACCACGAAGTGGTCGTTGAGGCGGCCGGCGATGACGTCGTCCGCGGCGGCGACGATGGCATCGGCCACTTCCGCCGTCAGGCGGCCGGTTTCTTTGTGGGTGAGGGCCGCCGCTTTCTTGATGTGGGCCATGGCCCAGATCATGGGAAAAGGCAGGCGGTATCCCGAGATGGGGAAGTTTTCCACGGCCCGCTGGGTCTGTACGCCCCAGTAGGCATCTTCCGGAACGCCCTTTTCGCCGAGGGAGTCTTTCTCCATGCGCATAGACAAGATCGGGAACACTCCTTCCGCAAAATTCGCCGTAGCCGTTACCTATGGTAACAGTTTCGACGCCTGTGGTATCCTGAATCCGATGCGAAAAGGGATCTTTTTTACGCTGGATTATCACCCTGACCTCCATCCTGCGCCCCATGTGTACTTGCAGGAAACCTTGGAGCTCATGGAACTTTGCGATGAGCTGGGCCTGGAAATCTGGGTCTCGGAACACCATTTTTCGTACTATGGCCTGCTGCCTTCACCGGCCGTTTTTCTGGGAGCTGCCGCCCAGCGGACGAAAAAGGTGCGGCTGGGGACGGCGGTGGCGGTGGTGCCGATTCGCCATCCCCTGCACCTGGCGGAAGATTACGGCCTCGTGGATATCCTTTCCGGGGGAAGGCTGGAAGTGGCGGTGGGGAGCGGGTACCTCAGCCAGGAGCTGGCCCCTTTCGGGGTGACGCCCGAGACAAAGCACGGCCTTTTTGAGGATCATCTGGCCATCTGGCGCCAGGCCTGGCGAGGGGAGCCTATCCGCCACGAGGGGGAGTTCCTGACCCTGGAGAGCCCTTCCCCCCAGATTCTTCCCTTGCAAAAGCCCCATCCTCCCTTTTGGTTTTCCATCACCCGCCCTGAGCCGGCCCAGGCCATCGGCAAACGGGGGGAAGATCTACTCACGGTGCCCTACATCCGCCTTTCCTCCCAGGAAGATCTGGCCAGCCTCCTTTACCGTTACCGGGAAGGGAGGCGCCAGGGCGGGCACGGCCCCGGCAAGGTGGGGGTGGCGGTGCATGCCTTTGCGGGGTATCATCGCTACCTCTGGGGAGAGGGGAAGGTGGAAGAGTATCAGCCTTATCAGCAAGCCCTCGATCTCTATCTAAAGACCCGCCTCCAGCCGGGCGCCCGCAGCCGGGGGGACGCTTCTCCCGATTTCGTGTGGCTGGGGAATCCGGAGGAGATCCGCAGCCGAATCGATACCTACGAAGCCATGGGGGTGGAGCTTCTTCTCTTCATGGCCGATGTGGGAGGTCTTCCCCGTTCCCTGGTCCGCTCTTCTCTAAAGGGCCTGGCGGCCGCCTTCGCTTGAGGACAATAGTAGGTTTAGGGCGGGCGGATTTGCCTTAAAATAGAATGTAACATTCGGGGGAAGGGGAGCGGATTTCATGGATGAGGAACAGCAGATGGAGAAGGAGGGCGGGCGCCGTCGGGCTCGCCGGAAAGGTTTCAAACACTGGACCAGGGAGGAAGACGAGCGCCTGGCCAGGCTGGTGAAAGAGCGGCTTCACCGCCACACGACGCTGCAATCCCTGTCAGAGGAGCTCTACCCCCAATTTAGGAGGGATGCCCCCAGCGTCTTGAGGCGTATTCGGTTTTTGCGCAAAAAGGACCCGGAACTGGATGCCCAGATCAACCGCTATCTCAGCAGGGCCCAGCCCCTTTCCGAGGAAGCCCGCCAAGAGATCCGCCAGCCCCTCCCGGAGGTGCCGGTGGCCCGGGACCTTTCCCTGGGGACGCCTGTGGCGCCTTCCCGGGCCGAAGCGGTGCCGGCCGCTTTGGAACAGGACGTGGGCGCCATCGTCCAACTGATGGAAGAGATGGGCCTTCCGGTGGAGCGGCGGCACCGGCGCCAGCTCCAGGAGATGGTGGAGCAGTATGGCCTCGTGGCGGTGGTGGCGGCGGTCGCCCAGAGCCTTTTGCAAAAGGCCGACGTGATCCTCCAGGAGGCGGAACGGCGCCTCGCCCGGGGAGAGCTGCCCCGCTGAAAGGCATAGGGTAGAGAAATGGGGGAGAAGCGTGGGCAGGTGGTCCCGGCTGGGATGGATCCTTTTGGCCCTTTTCCTGGCGTTCCTGAGCCTGGTACCGGCTTTGGCGAGCCAGGGGAAACCTGCGCCCGGGGAGGGCCGGGAGGAAGAGGCAAGGGCGCTCCCTTCCGCCTCCCGGGAGCCAGAGGCGCCCCCGCCTGACGTGGCGCTCCCTTCCCTTTTCGCCGATGAGTTACCTCCAGGGGATGAGGAGGTGGCCCGCTTTCTCCTCACCCATCCGCCCAAAGATCCCCGCATCCAGGTCTTGATCTCCCAGGGTCCCGGGGCTCAGGCCAACGTTTACTTGTGGGATGGGGACACGTTGGTGGCCACCTTGAGGGGATTCGGCGGTCCTTATGCCGGGGGGGATGAGGCGCGGAGCCTGGAAGGCGACTA
>JASBVX010000027.1 GCA_029960865.1 Bacillota bacterium
GCGGCTTATCCCCAGCGCTCAAGCGCCGGGCTTGCGCCGCCAAGGGTTTTGGTCACCGACGATCAAATCTTTCACCCTATATGGCTCCTCCTTTAGGAGTTAGTAGCCCTCACGGCGGAGACTAGCGAGCGGTCCGTGAAATCCCCAGGGGGCCGCGTGAACATTCCCGAATCATTGGGTGAGAGACACCAAAGGCCTGCCCCAACGAGGGGGCCCCGGGGCATAACAGGAGCGTGGGGTTCCCTCAGGCCGTGGTACGGGAAGACCGCAAGCCCTCCCTTGACGCGGATCACCGATCAGGAAGGCAAGACAGGTCTGGACTCCGCAAAAGTGGTACTATCGTTACCGGTGGAACAAACCCGGCCTTGGCCGGAGATCTTGATTGTTGGGGTGGGAGTGATGGTAAAAGATCATGGATAACGTAGCCATCCTTGAGGCCTACATCTTCATTCTGGCGGTTTTGATGGGCTTCCAGCTCATCTCCAAAGTCCCCTCCGTCCTCCACACGCCCCTCATGTCCGCCACCAACGCCATCCACGGCATCATCCTGGTGGGGGCCATGCTAGTGGCAGGGATCGCCCAGACCACGACAGAGGTCATCCTCAGCGCCCTCGCCGTCTTTTTGGCCACCCTTAACGTGGTAGGCGGCTACGCCGTCACCGACCGCATGTTGGCCATGTTCCGCAAGAAGGATGACAAGAAACCCGCCAGCAAGGAGGGTCAGGCATGATCACCGCCATCGGATACCTCATCACCGCGGTTCTCTTCATCCTAGGGATCATGTACCTGCGCTCCCCCGCCACGGCCCGCCTGGGGAACATCCTCTCCGCCATCGGCATGGCGGTGGCCATCATCGCCACCCTCTTGAGCGGCTCCATCCAGCGCTGGGACCTCATCATCATCGGCTTTGTCCTGGGCGCCATCATCGGCTACGTCGCCGCCATGCGGGTCGCCATGACCGCCATGCCCCAGATGGTGGCCATCTTCAACGGCATGGGGGGCGGCGCCGCAGCGCTGGTGGCCATCAACGAAATCCTCAAAGACCTCGAGATCGGAAACCTCACCAACATGGCAGCCCTGGGCACCGGCCTCCTGACAGTCCTCATCGGTAGCTTCAGCTTTGCCGGTAGCGCCCTGGCCTTCGCCAAACTCCAGGAAATCATCCACGGAAGGCCCATCACCTTCCCCCTGCAAAAGCCCCTCAACGCCGCGATCTTCCTTGGTCTGGTGGCCCTGGCCGTCTGGGCTGTCCTCACCCAGTCGGTGACCGTCGGCGTCCTCACCCTCTTTACGGTGGTCTCCCTCCTCCTTGGGCTCCTGGTGGTCCTCCCCATCGGAGGCGCCGACATGCCGGTGGTCATCTCCCTCCTGAACGCCATGACGGGTCTTGCCGCCGCCACCACCGGTTTCCTCCTCTTGAACAACGTCCTCATCGTGGCCGGTGCCCTGGTCGGAGCCTCGGGAACCATCCTCACCCTTTTGATGAGCCGGGCCATGAACCGCTCCGTCAGCAATATCCTCTTTGGAGCCTTCGGCAAGCTCCAGGTGGCTGAAGGAGCCGCCGACATCGACAAGACCGTCCGCTCCACCAGCCCCGAAGATGTGGCCGCCCTCTTGAAATACGCCGAAAAGGTCATCATCGTCCCGGGGTTTGGCATGGCCGTCGCCCGGGCCCAGCGGGAAGTCCAGGAGCTAGCCCAAAAGCTCACGGAAAACGGCGTGGACGTCCGCTTCGCCATCCACCCCGTAGCCGGCCGCATGCCCGGCCACATGAACGTCCTCCTGGCGGAAGCCAACGTCCCCTATGACCAGCTCTACCCCATGGAGGCCATCAACAACGAATTCGCCAGCACCGACGTGGCCCTCGTCATCGGGGCCAACGATGTCACCAACCCTGCGGCCCGCCTGGATCCCTCCAGCCCCATCTACGGCATGCCCATCCTCAACGTGGATCAGGCCAAGCAGGTGGTGGTCCTGAAGCGCAGCATGAACCCCGGCTTTGCCGGCATCGAAAACATGCTCTACTACAACCCCAAGACCCTGATGCTCTTTGGCGACGCCCGGGAATCGGTGCAAAAGGTCCTGAGGACCCTGGACGAAGTCTAGAACCTGGGACCTTGAGTGCTGGAATCTGAAAGGGAAGGGGCCCCGCTGGAGCGGGGCCCCTTCCTTGCTAACTATCCTTCCTCTCGTCTCCTAATGCCTTTTATTTGGCTGCCGCCGGCTGCAGGGCACCGTACACCACCTGGCCCTCATGGGTGATACAGCAGCTCTTCACGATCTCATCGTCAAAGTTCAGCTTCACTTCCCCATCCTTCACCAAAAGCTCGATGAAGGCTTGGATATTCCGGGAATACATCTGGCTCGCGTGGTAAGGGAGGGTAGCTGAAAGATTGCTGGGGCCCAGGATGGTGACACCCCCCACCTCCACCACCTCATCGGCTTTGGTCAGCTCGCAGTTCCCTCCCGTGGAAGCCGCCAGATCCACGATGATGGACCCCGGCTGCATATCCTTCACCATGTCGGCGGTGATAAGGCGAGGGGCCGGCTTTCCCGGCACCTGCGCCGTGGTGATGACCACATCGGCCGTCTTCACGTGATCGTGGATGAGCTCCTGCTCCTTGCGGTGGGCTTCCTCCGAAAGTTCCTTGGCATAGCCCCCGGTCCCTTCGCCGCTCTCCCCTAGCTCCACGTGGATGAACTTGGCCCCCAGGCTCTCCACCTGCTCCTTGGCCGCCGCCCGCACATCGAAGCCCTCCACCAAGGCCCCCAGGCGCCGGGCCGTGGCAATGGCCTGCAGCCCCGCCACCCCCGCTCCCAGGACAAACACCCGGGCCGGCGCAATGTTTCCGGCGGCCGTCATCATCATGGGGAAGAACTTCCCCAGCTGGGCCGCCGCCAAAAGAACCGCCTTGTAACCCGCCACCGTCGCCTGAGAAGAGAGCACATCCATGCTCTGGGCCCTGGTGATGCGGGGGATGGCATCCATGCTGAAGGAGGTGATCCCCGCCTCCGCCAGACGCTTCGCCTGCTCAGGATTGCGTAGGGGATCCAAAAGGGCCACCAGGATGGCACCCTTGGGCAAAAGCTTCTCTTCCTGCTCGCTGGGCCGCTGAATCTTCAGAACCAGATCGGACCCTTCGATGGCCTCCTTCGCGGACCCCACCACCTGGGCCCCTGCCTTTACGTAGAGCTCATCGGGAAAGCCGGCTTCCAGCCCTGCTTCTTTTTCCACGGCAACGTGCCAGCCTGCCTTCACCAGGCGGCCGGCTGTCTCCGGCACGATGGCCACGCGCCGTTCTCCGTTAGCTGTCTCTTTGAGCACAGCCAATTTCACCGCGCATCACCTTCCCGCCTCAATCTACACCAAAAGAGGGACTTGAAGTTATGGCTGCGGCCCTTTGAGCTTCCTGGCCACCCTGCGCAGCTTTCTCATGACATCCAGCTCTCGCTGCGCCAGGTGCTCCTCCAGCACAGCTAGGCTGGGGATCTCCTTCAGAGGTTCTTCCATGGGCAGCCCTCCTCTTATTCCAGGAAATCCTTCAGTTTCTTGCTCCGGCTGGGATGGCGCAGCTTTCGCAGAGCCTTGGCCTCGATCTGGCGGATCCTCTCCCGAGTGACCCCAAACTCCTTCCCCACTTCCTCCAGGGTCCTCTGGCGGCCATCATCCAGGCCAAAGCGCTTCCTCAAAACGTCCCTTTCCCGCTCCGTGAGGGTATCCAGCACCTCTTCCAGCTGGCCTCGCAGGAGGCTGAAGCTGGCCGCCTCCGCCGGCGCCAGGGCATCGGCATCCTCGATGAAATCCCCCAGGTGGCTGTCTTCTTCCTCCCCGATGGGCGTCTCCAAAGACACCGGCTCCTGGGCGATCTTTTGAATCTCCCGCACCTTCTCCGCATCGATCCCCATCTTGGCGGCAATCTCTTCCGCCGTCGGCTCCCGGCCGATCTCCTGCAAAAGCTGCCGCTGGATCCGGGTCATCTTATTGATGGTCTCCACCATGTGGACCGGAATGCGGATGGTCCGCGCCTGATCGGCGATGGCCCGGGTGATGGCCTGGCGAATCCACCAGGTGGCGTAGGTGCTGAACTTGAACCCCTTGCGGTAATCGAACTTCTCCACCGCCTTCATGAGGCCCAAGTTCCCCTCTTGGATCAGATCCAAAAAGAGCATCCCCCGCCCCACATACCGCTTGGCGATGGACACCACCAACCGCAGGTTGGCCTCCGCCAGCTGGCGCTTGGCCTCTTCGTCCCCCGCCTCGATCCGTTTGGCCAGCTCCACTTCCTCCTGAGCCGTCAGAAGAGGAACCCGACCGATCTCCTTCAGGTACATGCGGACCGGATCATCCACCGCCACATCGTCGGGGACCTCCAGATCCTCTTCCTCCGCCTTGAGCTTCTCTTTCTCATCCTCAGGGATATCGTGGTCCTCTTCGTGATCCAGAATCTCGTCCAGATCCTCGTCTTCTTCGTCCTGCAAAAGCTTCACACCCATGGCCTGCAGGTTCTGGTACAGTTCATCGATCTGTTCCGGAGTCAATGGCACCGCCTCCAGGGCCTGGGCGATCTCCTGATAGGTCACCCGGCCTTTTTCTCTCGCCTGTTCCATGAAATCCCGCACTTCTTCAATCGTCTCGAGATCTTTGCTCATAGTCTCGCCTCCCGGCTGGCCGTCTGCGCCGTCCTCTTGAGGCTCGAAAGAAGCTGGGCCTGCTCCAAAATCAGATCCCTCGGCGCTTCTCTTCCTTGCCTCTCCAAGGCCAGCAGGGCCAACTGGATTTCCTGCAAACGCTGCCGCTGGCGAAATTCCTGCATCGTATTGATACAATCCCTCACTGTCTCCGAAATGGGGCTTTCCGTGGCCACTTCCAGGAAAGCCAAACGACCCAGAAGTTCCTGGGCTTCCTCACTTAGACGCCAGGAATGGTCAAAAGGATCCTGGCCCCCCTGGAGAACCTCCGCCAGCTCCCGAAAGGGGCCCGGACGAAAATCTTCCGCCCTCACTTTGCTCCACACGCCCTCGCCCGCCGCTTTGCCCTGGACCAATAGACCGAGAATCAGCTCCTCCGCTTTTTGTTTCCGCCGTTCCATGGTCGATAGGGTCCTATCCGCCCCAAGGCTCTCCTTAGTATTCCGGGAGATCTTGCCTTTATGCTCAATGCTTTCCGCCTGGTATGTCTGCAGAATCTGCCGGAACGCATCGTCGGAAAGGCTCAGCCATTGGGCATACCGCTGCATGTAGTAATCCCGCCGTACCACATCCCGTTCCCGGGCCAAAAGGGGCGCCAGCCGCTTCACCGCCTGGCGCTTTCCCTCCAGGGTGCGCAGGTTGACCCCCTTGCGGATCTGCTGAAACGCAAACTCTTCCAGAGGCACCGCCTCGGCCATCAGGCGCTCCCAGGCTTCTTTTCCCTGCCGGCGCAAGACATCATCGGGGTCCTGCCCCTCCGGAAGAAAAAGAAGCCGCACCCCCACCCCCGCCGCCTGGAGCTTCTCCCAGCCCCTTTCCCCCGCTCCCTGGCCTGCCAGATCGGCATCGTATGCCAGGATGGCCTGGTCGGTGAGGCGGGCCAGCTTCTGGGCCTGCTCCTCCGTCAGGGATGTCCCCAGGGAAGCCACCGCATGGGTAAACCCATGGGCATGGAGGGAAAGGCAGTCCATGTACCCCTCCACCACCAGGGCCTGCCCCTTCTCCAAGACGGCCGAACGGGCCAGCGGCCAGCCGTACCAGATCTCTTTCTTCTTGAAGACGGGGGAATCGGGGGAGTTGAGGTACTTGGGCCCCTCCCCTTCCAAAAGGCGCCCCCCAAAGCCCACCACCCGCCCCTTCTCGTCCCAGATGGGAAACATCAGGCGATGGCGAAAGCGATCGATGGTCTTGCCGCTGCGGGTCGCCACCGTCAGGCCCGCCTCCTGCAGAACTTCGGGGCTAAATCCTTTGGCCCGGAGATGGCGCCAAAGGGCATCCCACCCAGTCGGGGCATACCCCAGCCCGAACCGCTCCGCCGCCCCCTCATCCACCTGGCGGGAGGCCAGGTAGCGCCGGGCCATCTCTCCCCGGGGGCCAGCCAGCATGCGCCTATAGAAAGCTTGGGCCTGGGCCAGGGCCTCATAGAGCTTTTGGCGGCCGGTGTCCTTGCTCCCTTCCTCTAGGGTCAAACCCACCCGCTGGGCCAGCTGGCCCAGGGCCTCCTGGAAGGCGAGATTCTCCTTCAGCTGCACGAAGCGGATGACATCGCCTCCCGCATGGCAGCCGAAGCAATAGAAGAGCTGTTTTTCCGGCGACACGTGAAAAGAAGGGGTCCTTTCACCATGGAAGGGGCAAAGGCCCACAAAGTCCTTCCCCTGAGGTTTCAGGTGAACATACTGGCCGATGACCTCCACGATGTCATTGCGGCTCTTGACCTCTTCCACCAGCCTTGCCCGGTCCACCCGATCCCCCCCTTGTCCAACTCTTCACAAGGACAGATGCACCCTTCGCTGTTCCAATTCGACATGGAAGACGCCCTCCCTTCTCGCAGGGAAAAGGGCCCAGGCACCCCATGCCTGGGCAGGCCTACCTGGCCGGCTTTTCCAGGTAGGTTACAAATCTGTCAACTTCCCCACGGCTAGAGCCGGGGGCTTGCGCCTAGCCCGCTGGCGCGGGCTGGCACGATAGGCCGGTTGACGGCGGCCCGCCAGCGGCAGGCATGCCACCGCTGGCCAGGTACTTCCGGGCGATGTTGCGAGCGGCGTTCAGATCAGCGTTGAGCTCGAATCCGCAGGCCCGGCACCGGAAGACGGATGGAGATCGCCGGTTGGAGCGATGGACATGGCCGCAACGGGAACACATCTGCGACGGGTGACGGGGATCGACACCCACAACCTTGCATCCCTTGGCTTCCCCATGCTCCCAGCCGTAGGCTGCCACGGTGTTGAAGCATGCCCTATGTGGGCGCAGCGTCTCCAGGAAAACGCCGACCTCGTCGGGGGTTGGGTTCCATCTGAGCCGGACGGTCCGCTTCATACCCATATCCTACCACATCTTGCCAAAGGAGGGAAGGCGGCGCTCCTCCCCATGCCTGAAGGCAGGGGTCTCCACGCCGCCGGGAAACGATGACGGCCGCTGCGACCCCCCCTCTGCCTTAAACCTATTTTAACACAGGTTTCCTACCGATGCCTCAGGGTAGCCTGGGCTGCCGCCAGGCGGGCGATGGGCACCCGGAACGGGGAGCAGCTGACATAATCCAGCCCCGCCCGGTGGAAAAAGTCGATGGACTGGGGGTCACCCCCGTGTTCGCCACACACCCCCACCACCAGATCAGGGCGGCTTTTCTTGCCCTCCTCCACCGCCAGGGCCACCAGGCGGCCCACTCCCTTTTCGTCCACCACGGCAAAGGGATTCTCCTTGAAGATCTTCTCGTGGAGGTAATGGTGGAGGAACTTGGCCTCCGCATCATCCCGGGAAAAACCAAAGGTCATCTGGGTGAGATCGTTGGTGCCAAAGGAGAAGAACTGGGCTTCCCGGGCCAGCTCCCCGGCCGTCAAGGCCGCCCTTGGCACCTCGATCATGGTCCCCACCACCACTGGCACCTCCACCCCCGTTTCCCTTTGGACGGCCGCCGCCACTTTCTCCACCAGCTCCCGCATGATCCGCAGCTCCGCCTCGTCTCCCACCAGGGGGATCATCACCTCGGGGCGGGCATCCACGCCCTGGCGCCGGAGCTCCGCCGCCGCCTCATAGATGGCCCGCACCTGCATCTCATAGACTGCCGGCAACGTGAGCCCCAGCCGCACCCCCCGGTGGCCCAGCATGGGATTGGCTTCTTTCAGCGCCCGCACCTGGCGCCAAAGCTTTTCTTTCTCGGCATCCGGCTGCAACGCCACCTCCACCGCCAGCTCCTCGCTGTCGGGGAGAAACTCGTGGAGGGGCGGATCCAGCAGGCGGATGGTCACAGGATAGCCTTCCATAGCCTCGAGGATGCCGAGGAAGTCCTCCCGCTGCATGGGGAGAAGCTCCGCCAACGCCTGCCGGCGCTCCTCTTCGTCTTCCGCCAGGATCATGCGCCGCACCACCGGGATCCGCTGGTGGCCCATGAACATATGCTCCGTGCGGCAAAGGCCGATCCCCTGGGCCCCCAGCTCCCGGGCCCGCCGGGCATCCTCGGGAGTGTCGGCATTGGCCTCCACCCCCAAACGCCTCACCTCATCGGCCCAGGCCATGATCTCCGAGAGCTCCGCCGAGATTTCCGGTTCGGAAAGGGGCGCTTCTCCCAGGTATACTTCGCCGCTGCCCCCATCGAAGGTGATGAGGTCCCCTTCCCGCACCACCGTCTCTCCTACCCGGAAGGCTCCCGCGGAGAGATCGATGCGGATCTCTTCCGCCCCCACGATGCAGGGCTTTCCCATGCCCCGGGCCACAATGGCCGCATGGCAGGTCATACCGCCCCGGCTGGTGAGGATCCCCACCGCCGCATGCATGCCGTGGATATCATCGGGGGTCGTCATGGGGCGGACCAGGATCACCTTCTCCCCCGCTTCCCCCATCTCCCTTGCCCGGTCGGCATCGAAGACCACCTTTCCCGAGGCCGCCCCAGGAGAGGCTGGGAGCCCCCGGGCGAGGACCTTCCCGACCGCCCGGCGATCCACGTTGCGGTGCAAAAGCTTCACCACATCCTCGGGATCGATGCGCAAAAGGGCCTCTTCCCGGGTGATGAGCCCCTCCTGCACCAGGTCATGGGCCACCCGCAGGGCAGCCCTGGGCGCCCTTTTGGCGGAACGGGTCTGGAGAAGGTAGAGCTTTCCCTCCTCCACGGTGAATTCGATGTCCTGGATGTCCCGGTAATGCTCTTCCAAAAGGCGGCAGGTCTCTTCCAGCTGCCGGTAGGTATGGGGCTGGGTCTCCTGCAAAAGGGCCACCGGCTGAGGGGTCCGGATCCCCGCCACCACGTCTTCTCCTTGGGCATTGGCCAGATACTCCCCGTAAAGGAGCTTTTCCCCCGTGTTGGGATCGCGGGTAAAGACCACTCCTGTTCCCGACGTGGGACCCCGGTTCCCAAAGACCATGGCCTGGACGTTGACGGCCGTCCCCAGATCGTCGGGGATCTTGTGAATCTGCCGGTAGACCACCGCTCGGGGATTGTTCCAGGACTTGAAGACGGCTTCCACCGCCAGCCGCAGCTGCTCCATGGGCTCTTGGGGAAAAGGCGTTCCCGTCTCTTCCCGGATGAGGTCCTGATAGCGCCCGATAACTTCTTGCCAGTCTTCCGCCGCAAGGTCGGTATCCTGGCTCAGACCCCTCCCCCGCTTCACCTCTTCCAGGATCATCTCAAACCTGTCGTGGGAAATGCCTAAGACCACATCCCCGAACATCTGGAGAAACCGGCGGTAGGAATCCCTGGCAAAGCGCAGATCCCCGCTCCGTCGGGCGAGGGCCTCCACCGCCCGGTCGTTGAGCCCCAGGTTGAGGACGGTATCCATCATGCCCGGCATGGAGACGGCTGCTCCTGAGCGCACCGACACCAAAAGAGGATCTTCCGGATCCCCCAGGCGGCGTCCCACTTTGGCTTCCAGGCGGGAGAGGGCTTCCTGCAGGGGCCCCATCAGCTCTTCCAGGAAAGAGGCTCCTTCCTCCTGGTAGCGGATGCAGGCCTCGGCGGTGATGGTGAACCCGGGAGGTACCGGCAACCCGATGCTGGTCATTTCCGCCAGGTTGGCCCCTTTTCCTCCCAAAAGCCGGCGCATATCGGCTCGGCCTTCTTCAAAGGCATAAATCCATTTGTGCGTCATGACAGATCCCCCCTGCCTTTCACCCATTTCAGCACTTCCTGAGCCGATTCCTCTACCGCCTTATAGGTGACGTCGATCACCGGGCAGCCCAGCTCCTGAAACACCCGGTTGGCATAGCGGACCTCTTCCAGGATGCGGGCCATGTCGGCATAGGAGAGATCTCCTTTCCCCAGGACCTTCAGCCTTTCCTGCCGGATCTCCCGGAGCTTATCGGGACGGATCGTGAGCCCCACGATTTTGTGGCGGGGTACCTTCTCCAAGGCCCTTGGCAGGGGCGCCTCGGGCACCAAGGGGATGTTAGCCACCTTGTAGCCCCGGTGGGCCAGGTACATGGCGATGGGGGTCTTGGAGCTCCTGGACACCCCCAAAAGGAGGGCATCGGCCTCCTCCAGTCCCTGCCCTTCCCGGCCGTCGTCAAAGCGGACGGCAAATTCGATGGCTTCCATGCGGCGAAAATAAGCCTCATCCAGCTGGCGGATGAGGCCCGGCCGCATCCAGGGCGGTTTATCCGTCAGGCGAGACAGGGCTTCCAGGGCAGGCCCCAGGACATCCACAGCCGGAATCCCCCGTTTGTCGGCTTCCTCCCGCACCCAGCGCCGCAGCCCTTCATCCACCAGGGTATAGAAAAGGGCTGCATGCTCCTCCTGGACTTCCTGCAAAATTGCCCCCAGGCGCCTTTTATCCCCCACGTGGGAAAGGCGCTGGACTTCCACCGCACCGCCGTTGAACTGGCTGGCGGCAGCCCGGGCCACGGCTTCCGCCGTCTCCCCCAGGGCATCGGAAAGGACGTAGACTTTCAGCGCTGCCACCCTTCCAGTTTAGCGCACCGGCTCCCCAGAGGTGAGCACCTCCAGGTTCCCCAGGAGCTCCGTGAGGTCGGTGACGGCCTTCAGCGCTAAAAGGCGGGCCCTTCGCTTCCCTTCGTCTTCGTCCAGGACGCGCACACCATCGAGAAAGGCATCCACCCGGGGCTTTAGATCCTGCAACAGGCCAGCATAGGTCTCCAGATCCCCCATCTCCCAGGCCAAAAGGGCCTTCTTCCCTTCCCGGGAGAGCTCCTCCCGCAAAAGAGCCGAGGCCTCGTCGGAAAGATGGGGCAGGCGCGCCAAAAGCTCTTCCAAAGAGCCTTCCCCCTCCACGAGGGAAGCCCCCTTCAAAAGCTGGTGGGCCCGGCGGTGAAGGGCCAGGATCGCCTCACCTTGAGGGAGCTCCAGGAGG
>JASBVX010000262.1 GCA_029960865.1 Bacillota bacterium
GCCTGGCTCCATCCGGTGCGGTTCCCGCGATAGCTTGCACGGCGCCCCGCCCGCTGGCGCTGAAAGAAGCGGGCTGCTTCCAGGAAGCCCGCCAGGAGGGGGTGGGGTTTCCCCGGGCGGGAGATGAGCTCGGGATGAAACTGCACCAAGAGGTAGAAGGGGTGGAGCTCCGGGCGGGCTTCCAGGATCTCGGGGATGTTCCCTTCGCGGGAGCGGCCGGTCACCAGAAGGCCGCTCTCTTGCAGCTGGGGAACATACGCTTCATTTAGGGCAAAACGATGGCGATGGCGTTCCCTCACCACTGGCTTTTGGTAAAGACGGTGGGCCAGGGAACCTTCCTCCAACCCGATGTCGGCTCCTCCCAGGCGCATCGTGCCCCCCGTATGCTCCGCTCCCTCCTGCCCGGGAAGGTACTCCACCAGACAGGTACGGCACTGGGGATCGAATTCTCGGCTATCGGCCCCTTCCAGGCCAGCCACGTGGCGGGCCCACTCGATGGCGGCCACATGAAGACCGAGGCAGATGCCAAGGAAGGGGATCTTTTCTTCCCGAGCCAGGCGGGCGGCCTTCATCATGGAGCCGGTGCCCCGGGGACCAAAGCCCGCGGGAATGATAATCCCCTGGATATCCCGGGGTAAGGGCTGATCTTGTTCTCCGTCCAACCAGTGGATCTTCAGACCCACGTGGAAGCTGGCCGCGGCATGGACCAGGGCCTCATGAAGGCTAAGGTAGGCATCGGACGAGGTGGGGTACTTTCCCGCCACGGCGATGGGGATTTCCTCCTGCGGGCGGCGGATGGCCTCCACCATCTGGCGCCAGAGGGTGACGTTGGTGGGTTCCTTTCGGGAAAGCTGCAGCTTCTCCAGGACCAGGTCGGCCAGGCCCTGTTCTTCCAGGATGAGAGGCACCGCGTAGATGGTGTCCACATCGGTGTTGTCGATGACAGCCTGAGGTTCCACATCGCAGAAAAGGGCGATCTTCTCCCGGAGATCGGCTGAAAGGGGTTTTTCGCTCCGGGTGATGATGATGTCGGGCTGGAGACCCAGGCTCCTCAATTCCTTGACGCTGTGCTGGGTGGGTTTGGTCTTCTGCTCCCCTGTGACGCCCACCTGGGGCACCAGGGTGACATGGATGAAGAGGCCGTTTCCCCGGCCCAGGTCATGGCGCAGTTGCCGCAACGCCTCCAGGTGAGGAAGGCTTTCGATATCCCCCACGGTCCCCCCGATCTCCACGATGACCAGGTCTGCCCCCGATTCCTCCCCTACCTTCAGGATGCGATCCTTGATCTCGTTGGTGACATGGGGGATGACCTGGACGGTGCCTCCCTTGTAGAGGCCCTTGCGCTCCTTCTCGATGACGGCCCGATAGACTTTTCCGGTGGTGACGCTGTGGCTTCCCGTCAGGTTTTCATCGAGGAAGCGCTCGTAGTGGCCGATATCCAGGTCGGCTTCGGTGCCGTCGTCGGTAACGAAGACCTCTCCATGCTGAAGAGGCGACATGGTACCGGCATCCACGTTCAGGTAGGGATCGATCTTCTGGATGGTGACCTTGAACCCGCGGTTTTTGAGGAGGCGCCCC
>JASBVX010000028.1 GCA_029960865.1 Bacillota bacterium
GGTGGCCGCCCGCTTCACGCTGGATGCCATGCCGGGCAAGCAGATGGCCATCGATGCCGACCTCAGCGCGGGCATCATCGATGAAGGGGAAGCCCGGGAACGCCGGAGGAAGATCCAGCAGGAAGCCGATTTTTATGGCGCCATGGACGGGGCCAGCAAGTTTGTGAAGGGGGACGCCATCGCGGCTCTGGTCATCATCGCCATCAACATCGTGGGCGGCCTGATCGTGGGCCTCTGGCAAAAAGGGATGGACATCACCGCCGCCTTGCAGCATTACACCCTGTTGACGGTAGGGGAAGGCCTTTCTGCCCAGATCCCCGCCCTCTTGGTGTCCACCTCGGCGGGGATCCTGGTGACCCGAGCTGCCAGCACCGATCAGCTGGGCCAGGAGATCCGCCTCCAGATGCTGGGGAGGTCCCGCCCCTTGATGGTGACGGGGGGCGCTCTGCTCCTCCTGGGCCTGGTGCCGGGCCTGCCCACCTGGCCGTTTTTTCTCCTGGGAGCGGGCTTTCTTTTGGTGGCGGGACGGGCCTTGCGGGCGGAACGGGCCCGGGAAGCCCAAAAGCCGGTGGAAGAAGCCAAGCCCAAGGAGCCCACGTCGCCGGAAGAGGCGGCCGCCCTGGTGACGGTGCACCCTATGGAGATCGAGCTGGGCTATGGTCTTTTGCCCCTGGCGGAAGGAGCTTCGGGCGGGGAGCTCATGGCCCGGATCGGTTCCATCCGCAGGCATGTGGCGCGGGAGCTGGGCCTTATCCTGCCGCTGGTGCGGGTCCGGGACAACATGGAGCTGTCTCCCCAGGACTACCGGGTGCGGGTCCGGGGAGTGGAGGTGGGCCGGGGGGAGATCTACCTGGATCGCTTTCTGGCCATCGATCCGGGGGGCGTGCAGGACGCCTTCCCGGGGATTCCCACCCGCGAGCCGGCCTTTGGCCTTCCTGCCATGTGGATCCGCCAGGAGGAGCGGGATGAGGCGGAGGCGGCGGGGTACACGGTGGTGGACCCGGCGTCGGTCATGGCCACCCACTTGATGGAGCTGGTGCGGCGCCACGGGGCCGACCTTCTGACGCGCCAGGAGGTGAAGGCGATGCTGGATGTCCTGCGGGAAGAAAGCCCGGCGGTGGTGGACGACATCGTCCCGGGCACCGTCTCCATGACCACCCTGCACCGGGTGCTGCAAAACCTTCTACGAGAACACGTTCCCATCCGGGATCTGGTGACCATCTTGGAGAGCCTGGCCCAGGTGGCGGGGCAAAACCTGGATCCGGAAACGGCCACCGAGGCGGTGCGGGCAGCCCTTGCCCGGCAGATCACCGATCGTTTGCCGGTGGAAGGAGGCCAGCTGGCGGTGGTGGCCCTTACACCCCAGGCAGAGGAGGAGCTGGCCCAGGCCCGCCAGGGAGCGGAGGTGGCGGCGGAGCGATTGCAGCAGATCCGCAAGCAAACCCACGACGCCATCATGGCCATGCGGGCCCGGGGCCAAAGGCCGGTGGTCCTCTGCTCCCCAGGGGCCCGGCTGTCTCTGCGCCGCCTTATCGAAAGGCAGCACGGCGATGTGCCAGTGGTGGCCTACCACGAGCTGGCGGGGGATATCCAGGTAAAGGCCGTGGAGGTGGTGGAATAGATGCTGATCCGCAAGTTCGAGGCTAGGGACATGGAAGAGGCGTTGCAAAAGATCAGGGAGGCTATCGGCCCTCAGGCCCTCCTCCTGGGGGCCCGACCGCGGAAAAAGGGGCTTCCCTGGCGCAGGGAAGAAGTGCTGGAGGTGACGGCGGCCGCCCAGGGGCCCACGTCGGTGGAGGAAAAAGCGGATGATCTGGAAGCCTTGCGGCGGGAGGTCCTTTCCACGCCGCTTCCCCCGATCCGCCCCTGGTGGGTGCTGGTGGGCCCCAGCGGCGGGGGGAAGACGACGCTGGCGGGATCTTTGGCTTTGGAGGCCTTGCAGGCGGGAAAGAACCCCCTTTTGGTGACGGCGGGGGTGTACCGGGCGGCGGCCCTGGCCCAGACCCGGGCCTTGGCCGTGGCTACAGGAGCCCCCTTTGAAGCGGCGGGGAATCCCGGTGCCCTCAGCACTTTTCTGGAGCGGTTCGCCGAAGGGATCGTCGACTTCCCAGGGTTCAACGTGCGCCGCCCCCAGGAGATGGAGTCCTTTCGCAGCTGGCTTCCCTTTCTCAAGGGTTGCCGTTTCCTTCTGGTCTGGCCGGCTCCTTACCAGGGGCCCGACGCCGCCTTCACCCTGGCGGCGTTCCGCCAGCTGGGGGTGCGGGAGGCCCTCCTCACCAAGGTGGATGAAACCAGCCATCCGCGGGACGCGGAAGAGCTCCTGCAGCGCCAGGGGTTTACCCTCCTGGGCTGGAGGGGCAGCCCCCACATGGGGGAACCGGTGAACTGGGAGAGGAGGTGAGGGTCTTTGACCGTCGTCCGCATCACAGGGGGGCGGCAGGGAGCAGGGGTCCACACCCTGGGTCATCATCTGGCCCTGGCCCTGCAGCGCTTGGGGATGCCGGCCCGATTCGAAGACCGGCGGGGCCGGGCTCCCCTCTATGGGGTTTTTCCTGGGGAAGCGTCCGCCGCCCTTTCCCTGCAGGCGTCATGGGAGCCCTTGCCGGAAGAGAAGGCCGTCATCTGGGTCCTCTTGGCGGGAGATCCCCTGCCGGAAGGGCCCCCATCCCAGTGGCTTCTCTTTAACCGGAAAGAAGACAAAGAGGAACCAGGGGAGGGCGTCCTGGGGTCCATCCCCGAGGATCCTTGCTTCGAGAGGGCCGCGCAGGAGGGCAAGGATCTCTTTGCCCTCTGCCCGGAAGGGGAGGGGGCAAAAGCTCTCCTGCGGGTGGCAAGGCGCCTCCAGGCTCTCCTGGAGCCGCATCAGCCCCTGACTCCCCAAGGGCATGTCGAGGAAGACGAGAGTGAACCGGCCTTTTTTTCGAAGGAACTTCCTCGCCCGAACCAAAAGGTGGTCTTGCGGGACGAGAGGGGGGAATCTTTCGCATCCTTTGTGGAGGAAGTGGCGGGCTCCGCCTTGACGGTGGCCATCCCCATGCGGGGGATGGTGGCCCTCAAGGGGGAGGTGGGGAGCTCTTACCTCCTGGAGTATGGGGATGGGATGGCCGTCTTCCAGTTTCCTGCCGCCCTCGCCGCGGTGGGTGCAGGCAGCTGGCACCTGCAGGTGGCGGAAAAGGGCGTGCGCCGCCAGCGGCGCCGCTATTTGCGCTGGCCGGTGGTGCTCCCCGTGAAGGTGGTCCTAGAGGGGCGGACCCTGGAAGGCCGCACGGCCGACATCAGCGGAGGGGGTCTTCTGGCGGTGCTGCCCCAGTGGATCCCCCCGGGAAAGAAGGTGGCGGTGGTTCTCCAGCTGCCAGACCGTTCGATCCGAGGGGAGGCCCGGGTGGTGAGGGAGCTTTCTCCCCTCCCCCAGGGTTACCGGTTTGGCCTTGAGTGGGTGAACCTGCGCATGGCCGATGAAGACGCCATCGTGCGCTTCATTTTTCGGCAGCAGCAAAAGGCCCGCCGGCACGGCGTTCTTTGAGAGAGGAGGGAGACGATGGCTCGCCCGGAACCGACAGGAGACCATCTGTGGGATGCCTACAAGGGATGGCAGGATGAAGAGGCCCATGAGAAGCTGGTGGAGCGCTATTTGCCCCTGGTGAAATATGTGGCCGG
This sequence comes from Bacillota bacterium, assembly GCA_029960865.1. Classification (GTDB taxonomy): domain Bacteria; phylum Bacillota; class Sulfobacillia; order RBS10-35; family RBS10-35; genus RBS10-35. The sequence continues at coordinate 3,658 of JASBVX010000028.1, forward strand.
CCGGCTGGCCATGGGCCTTCCGGCCCATGTGGACATGGAAGATCTCTATAGCTACGGGGTGTTCGGCCTTCTGGACGCCTTGAAGAAATTCGATCCGTCCCGGGGGGTGAAGTTTGAGACCTATGCCTTTACCCGCATCCGGGGCAGCATTCTGGACGGGCTCCGGGAGCTGGACTGGGTTCCCAGCTCCCTGCGGCAGAAGGCGCGGCGCCTGGAACAGGCATATAGCACCCTGGAAGCCAAATTGGGGCGGGCGGCGGAGGACCAGGAAGTGGCGGAAGCTCTGGGGATGGAAGAAGGGGAGTTGCAACAGCTCCTCCTGGATGTAAGCCGGGTGGCGGTGGCGTCGCTGGACGATACGGCCTGGAGTCGCGATGAAGAGGGAGAGGGGGAGCTGCCCCTCCGGGATATGGTAGCCGACGAAAAGGCGCTGGATCCCTGGGAAGAGACCTATCTCCAGGAGCGCCAGGCCATCCTGGCCAAAGCCATCGAGCGGCTGCCCGAGAAGGAGCGGCTGGTGATCGCCCTCTACTATTACGAGGGATTGACGGTCACGGAGATCGCCCGGGTGATGAAGCTTTCCGTTTCCCGCATCAGCCAGCTTCATTCGAAGGCGGTGCTCCGCCTCCGGGGCCGTCTCTCCAGGCAAAGGGAGGCTTTGCGATGAATCCGGGGGAAGCCCGGGGCATACCCGGGGCAGGGGAAGCGGAACGGGTGGAATGGATGCAGAGGGGTGCTTGGGAAGGCCAGCTCCACGCCCAGCGGGCGGCGCAGCGGGCCAGGGAGCGCCGCCGGCTGCGGCGGGTGTTTTCCTTCTCCCAGGGATCGGGGGAGCCGGTGGGGCAGGAATGGCCGGCGCCGCCTGCGGCATGGCGGTACGGGCCGGCCGCGCGGAAAGAAAGGGACGGCGGGGATGAAGGGGGTTTTCTGGATATTCAGGTCCTTTCTTGAGGCATAAGAACAGCATCTTTGGGCATACCATCCAGAGGGTTGTCCCTTCTGGAGGTGTGATCCATCGGCATGAAAGCGGCCGGTTATTTCCTGGCGGGTCTTCTCTTGGGCCTTCTCTTGGAAGGAGGACTCCTCTTTTTCTGGGTGCAAAGGGATGGCATCCACGTGGTGCTGGAGGCCGAGCCTCTGCGAGAGGCGGTGCGGATCCAGATCCAGGAAGAAGTGGCGCAAAAGCTTCCGCAAGTTCTGGCGCAGGTCCGCCAGCAGGTTCCCGAAAAGGTGGCGGCTCAGGTGGATAAGGAGCTGGGGGAGACCACCTTCACCCTTTACGGGGTGCGGGTGGACCTGCCGGCGTCCGCCACGGCAGGGGTCCGGCAGAAGCTCAAAGAAGAAATCACGAAGGAGTTCCAGCGGGAACTGGACCAGCTGGATGTCATGGCCATGGCGACCCAGTGGGCCGATGAAGCGACGGTGGCGGTGGAGACCCTCATGCGGCGGGAAATGGGGGATTGGTCCGTATCTTGGGAGCTCTTTCCCGGCTTGACCCTTCCAGTCTTCGTCGACATGCGCTGATCCCTGTGGTATAGTGCCACCCGGACAAAGCACGCTTTCCGGCATCCTCCTCCCGGGGAGGATGCTCAGGCTGCGGGTGGCCCTGGGGGCTGGCGGCCGGCCATGGGGTGGGAAGGCGGAAGGAAACCCAAGAAAGGATGGATGGACGTTTGAGCGTGATCCAGATGAAGCAGCTGTTGGAGGCGGGGGTCCATTTCGGCCATCAGACGCGGCGCTGGAATCCCAAGATGGCGCCTTACATCTTCACGGAGCGCAACGGCATCTACATCATCGACCTGCAAAAGACAGTGCGCCTCCTGGAAGAGGCTTATGATTTTTTGCGCCAGGTGGCCCAGGACGGGGGCACTGTCCTTTTTGTGGGCACCAAGAAGCAGGCTCAGGAGAGCATCGCCGAAGAGGCCATCCGCTGCGGCATGCCCTATGTGAATGTGCGCTGGCTGGGGGGAACCCTCACCAACTTTCAGACCATCTATCGGCGGCTGCGGCGCCTCGAAGAGCTGATCCAGATGGAGGAGGAAGGGTACTTCCAGCAGCTCAGCAAGAAAGACGCAGCGCGCCTCTTGGATGAAAAGGCCCGCCTGGAGAAGTACCTGGGGGGCATGCGGGGGATGAAGGCTCTTCCCAGCGCCCTTTTCGTGGTGGATCCCCGCAAGGAACACATTGCCGTGAAAGAAGCCCGCAAGCTGGGGATTCCCATGGTGGGCCTGGTGGATACCAACTGCGATCCCGAAGATGTGGATTATGTCATTCCCGGCAACGACGATGCCATCCGGGCGGTGCGCCTTATCGCCGGAAAGATGGCCGATGCCATCCTGGAGGGCCGCCAGGGTGTGGAAGTGACGGAAACGGAGACGGCCTGAAAGAAGGAGGAGCTTATGGCCACGATTACGCCGCAGCAGGTGAAGGAACTGAGGGAACGGACAGGGGCCGGCATGATGGACTGCAAAAGGGCCCTGGAGGCCACGGGGGGCGACATCGAAGAAGCCATCCAGTGGTTGCGGAAAAAAGGCCTGAGCCAGGCGGCCAAGTTGGCGGAAAGGGTGGCCAAGGAGGGTCTGGTGGGGGCCTACATCCATGGCGGGGGGCGCATTGGGGTCTTGGTGGAGATTTCCTGCGAGACCGATTTCGTGGCCCGCACCGACGATTTTCAGGAGCTGCTCAAGGATGTGGCCATGCACATCGCGGCCAGCCAGCCCCGCTTTCTCTCCCGGGAAGAAGTGCCTGCCGAGGTCCTGGAGAAGGAGCGGGAGGTGCAGCTGGCCCGGGCGAGGGCAGAAAACAAGCCGGAGCAGGTGGCCCAGAAGATTGTGGAGGGGCGCATGGGCAAGTTCTTCGAGGAAAACTGCCTTTTGGAGCAGCCCTTTGTGAAAGATCCCCACATCACAGTGGGCCAGCGGATTCAGGAGGCCAGCGCCAAGCTGGGAGAAAAGATCGAAGTCCGGCGTTTTGCGCGCTTTGAGGTGGGCCGGTAAGAGGGTTCGCGATATCGCCGTATCCTTTTGAAGCTGAGCGGGGAAGTGCTGGCGGGCCAGCAGGGCTATGGCATCGATCCCCAGGTGGTGGAGGCGCTGGCCCGCCAGATCAAAGAAGTGACGGAGCTAGGTGTGCAGGTGGGGGTGGTGGTGGGCGGAGGCAATATCTGGCGAGGCCAGATCGGCAGCGCCCAGGGGATGGACCGGGCCACCGCCGACTACATGGGGATGTTGGCGACCGTCATCAACGCCCTGGCCCTCCAGGACGCCCTGGAGAAGCTGGGGGTGGAAACGCGGGTGCAGACGGCGGTGGAGATGCGCCAGGTGGCGGAGCCTTTTATCCGCCGCCGGGCGATCCGCCATCTGGAGAAGGGACGGGTGGTCATTTTCGGTGCCGGGATCGGCAGCCCCTATTTCACCACCGATACCACCGCAGCCCTGAGGGCGGCTGAGATCGAAGCGGAGATCATGTTCAAGGGAACGTCGGCCGACGGGGTCTACAGCGAGGATCCCCGGCAGAATCCGGCAGCCCACCGCTTTTCCCACATCACCTATCTGGATGTGCTGCAGCAGGGGCTGAGGGTTTTGGATTCCACCGCCGTTTCCCTTTGCATGGAGAATAGGATCCCCATCCTGGTCTTCCAGCTGCTTCAGCCCGGGAACATCCGCAGGGCGGTCATGGGGGAACCCATCGGCACCCTTATCACGGTCGATTAGGAGGGACGGACATGTGGCGGGATGTGCTGAAGGATGCGCGCACACGGATGGAGCATACCCAGGCCTCCTTCCAGCGGGAGCTGGGGAGCATCCGGGCCGGCAGGGCTACCCCGGCCCTTTTGGAGAAGATCCGGGTGGATTATTACGGGGTGCCTACCCCTTTGGAGCAGATGGCCACCATCCAAGTCCCCGAGCCGAGGCTTTTGGTGATTCAACCTTGGGATAAAAGCCAGATCCCGGCCATCGAGAAGGCCATTCAGAAATCGGATCTGGGCATCAGCCCGGTGACCGACGGCGGGATTATCCGCCTGGCCGTCCCCCCCCTGACCCAGGAGCGGCGCCAGGAGCTGGTGAAGGCGGTCCGGCATCTGGCGGAGCAGGCCCGGGTGGCGGTCCGGAACATCCGCAGGGATGCCAACGATAAAGTGCGGGAACTGATCAAAGAAGGCGGCGTCTCTGAAGATGAAGGGAAAAGGGCCCAGGAGGAGATCCAGAAGCTGGTGGACAGCACCATCGCCGCGATCGATCGTATTCTGGAGGAGAAGGAAAAGGAGATTCTGGAAGTGTGATGGAGGAGCTCCTGAAACCCCTGGAAGAAGGGGCCTTTCCGGAACAAAAGGTGCGTAAACTCCAGACAGATCTGGCCCATGGCCAGTGGCGGGTGGTGGCTGTGCGGGAGGGGGAGGTCTGGGCGGCTCTTTTCCCGCCGGCGCGAAAGGCAGAGGATGCGGGTGGAGATCCTGAATCCTGAGGTGCAGGGTTTGGCCAGCCTTTCCCGTGCGGAAAGGCAGCTTCCCCGCCATGTGGCCATCATCATGGACGGCAATGGGCGTTGGGCGCGGCAGAGAGGACATCCTCGCTCCTTCGGCCATGAGGCGGGGGTAGCGGCGGTGCGGCGGGCGATCAGGGCGGCCCTGGACATAGGGGTGGAAGCCCTTACCCTTTTTGCTTTCTCCACCGAGAATTGGCGCCGGCCGGCGGGAGAAGTGGAGTTCCTGTGGCATCTATTGCAGCGCCACCTGCAGGATGATCTGCCGGAGCTTCATGCCCTGGGGGTGCGGGTGATGATCCTGGGGGAACGGCAGGATCTGCCGCAGGCTGTCCAGAGGGCGATTGCGGCGGCGGAAGAGGTGACGGCGGGGAATGACCGGCTTTTTTGCGCCTTTGCCGTGAACTACGGGGGTCGCCGGGACATCACCCGGGTGGCTCGGGAGCTGGCGGAGGAGGTACGGCGGGGGCGCTTGCGCCCGGAAGATATCTCGGAGGACCTCTTGGAAAAGCGTTTGGCCACGGCTCCCCTGCCGTCCCTGGACCTTTTGATCCGCACTGGGGGCGAGATGAGGGTCAGCAATTTCCTTCTGTGGGAGCTGGCCTATGCGGAGTTTGTGTCCCTGCCGGTGTTGTGGCCCGATTTTGAAGCCGGCCACATGAGCCAGGCCATCCAGGAATACCAGAAGCGCCACCGGCGCTTCGGCGGAGTGGGGCCGTGAAGGATTTAGGGTGGCGTCTTTTAACCATCGCGGTGGGGCTCCCTTTGATGCTGGCGGCCATCTATCAGGGAGGGATCTGGCTCTTGCTTTTGACCCTCCTGCTGGCGCTTTTGGCGGGCATGGAGTTTAGCCGCCTTGCCCAGAGCCTTTACGGGGGCAGCTGGCCCCTGCCGGCCATGCTGGCCGGGGCGGCGGTGATCGTGGGGACGTACTATGGCGGGTTTGCCGGTTGGCAGCTGGGCCTTATGGGGGGCCTTTTCTGGCTCATCCTGTGGGGGGTTGTGCGGGCTGTGTGGGGAGGTCCGCAAAAGGCGGTGGCGGCTTTGACGGGAAGTTTGGTGTATCTTCTTTTGATCCCCTCCCTCTACGCCTTCATGATCCTTTTGCGGCAGGAGGGAATTCCCTACCTCTTGTGGCCGGTGGCGGTGGTGTGGTTGGCCGACGCGGGCGCCTATGTGTTTGGCCATTATGTGGGACGCCATCCCCTGGTGGGGGCTTTGAGCCCGGGGAAGACGTGGGAGGGTTTTCTGGGAGCCCTTTTGACGGCCGGCCTGGCGGGATGGGGATTTGCCTACCTGGCTTCCTGGCAGGTGCCCTTGACGGTGGTGGAGAGCATCCTTTTGGCGGTGGTGGGGACGTTGGGGGATGTGTTGGAATCGGCCTTTAAGCGGGCGGCGGCGGTGAAGGATTCGGGACGGATCCTTCCCGGCCACGGGGGGATTTGGGATCGATTCGACAGTTTGGCGGTGGCCCTTCCCCTGGCGGCCTTATTCCTAGGGCTGTGGGCCCAATGAGGCCCATCGCCATCGTGGGGGCGACCGGATCCATCGGGCGGCAGGCGGTGGAGGTGATGCGCCGGCACCGGGAGAAGCTGGCCCTCCTGGCGGCGGCAGCCCGCTCCGACTGGGAGGGGATTCTGGCCCTGGCCCGGGAGTTTCCCTTGGAAGCAGTGGCCCTTTTGGACCGGGAGGCGGCCCAGACTTTGCAGAAGGAGTTCTGGAAGGAGGGGATTTCCCTTCCGGTCCTGGGGGGAGAAGAAGGGCTGGAGCAGGTGGCAGGATGGCCCGGGGCGGAGCGGGTCCTTTCCGCCGCCTGGGGAAGCCTGGGTTTGCGCACCACCTTGCGGGCCCTGGAGGCGGGAAAGGATGTGGCCTTGGCCAACAAGGAATCCCTGGTGGTGGGGGGGCCTTTGGTGAAAGAAGCCCTGCAGGCTTCAGGGCGACGGCTCATCCCGGTGGACAGCGAACACACGGCCCTTTTCCAGATTCTGGAGGGGCGGCGGGAGGTGCCCCGGGCCCTCTGGCTGACGGCTTCGGGGGGACCCTTTCTGGGGCGCCATCCTTCCTCCCTCTGGCAGGTGACGGTGGAAGAAGCTTTGGCCCATCCTACCTGGCGCATGGGGGCCCGCATCACCATCGATTCCGCCACCCTTTTCAACAAGGGCCTGGAAGTCATGGAGGCCCATCATTTCTTCGGGGTGGATTACGACAAGATCCAGGTGGTCATCCACCCCCAAAGCTACATCCACTCCCTGGTGGAGTTTTCCGATGGGGCCTTTCTCGCCCATATGGGGGCCCCCGACATGAAAGGAGCCATTCAGTACGCCCTTTCCTACCCGGAGCGTTGGGAGCCTCCGGCGGCTTACCCGCCGCCCACCCAGTGGCCGGCCTTACAGTTTGCGCCGGTGGATGGGGAGCTCTTTCCGGCCCTGGCCCTGTGCTACAAGGTGGGGAAGATGGGCCATCTGGCGCCGGCCGTCATGAACGGAGCGAAGGAAGAAGGGGTGGAGGCGTTTTTGGCGGGGAGACTGGCCCTTCCCTACATTGCGGCGGTGGCGGGGGCGGCGGTAAAAGCCTATAGCCGGCGGGAGGATTTGCTGGAGCGGTCTTTGACGGTGGAGGCGGTGGAAGAAGCGGTGGCCTTCGGGCGGAACTTCGCCCGCCTTTGGATGGCGGAGCGCTCTTGGCCGAAAGGGGATATCCTTTGAGAAAAGGGGGAGGTGCGCTTTGGCCTGGGTGACGGTGATCCTCGTTTTGGGCGGCCTCATCTTCCTCCACGAGCTGGGCCAC
>JASBVX010000263.1 GCA_029960865.1 Bacillota bacterium
CCGTCGGCTTTCGCCCCAGCTTCAGGTACCGGCGCACCTCCGCCACAAAGGGGCGCAGGGTTTCAGGGCTTCTGGGATGGATCTGGATGTAATCCAGCTGGGCGGCATCCGCCAGGCCCGCCACCTCCAGGGCGGGGGATTGCCAGAAGACCCCCACCTTTTGCGCCTTCTTCCCCAGGATGAGAGCCTGGGGAACCGCCTCTGCGGGAGTGACGTAGCGGGGGCTCTTTCGTTCAAAAACAAACCCCACGGCATCGGCCCCCAGCTCTGCCGCCATCAGCACCTGATCCAGTTTCTTCAGCCCGCAGATCTTCACCCACATGGTTTTAGGCTCCTCTCGCTTCCACCGTAGCACGGGTGAGATCCTGCAGGGCCCTTTCGGGATCGGGAGAGCGCATGAGGTAGGTGCCCACCAGGGCCGCTTCCGCCCCCGCTTCTTTCACCCTCAAGATGTCCTCCGGCCCGTGGACCCCGCTTTCCGCCACCAGAAGCGTTCCAGGTGGGGCCAGGGACTTCAGGCGGGGCAAGAGACCTTGGGCCACTTCCAGGCGGGTCTCCAGGTTCTTCAGGTTCCGGCTATTGACCCCGATCAAGGTGGCCCCCATCTTTAGCGCCTCTTGCCCCTCCTCCAGGGTGTGCACCTCCACCAGGCTATCGAGGCCCAAACCCAACGCCTCCCGGTAAAGGGCCTCCAGCTCCCTCCCCTGCACCAAGGACACCATGAGAAGGATGGCCCGGGCACCTTGCGCTTTGGCCTGGTAGATCTGGTAGGGGTCCAGGATGAAATCCTTTTTGAGAAGGGGCAGGCGGGTCCTCTGGGCCGCCCCGGAGAAATCCCCTTCCCGGGCGGCAAAAAATTGGGGCTCCGTCAGGATGGAAAGGGCGGCGGCTCCTCCTTTCTCGTAGGCGGAAACGGTCTCTTCCAGGGTCTGGCCTTCTTTTGCCAGCAGGCCTTCCGAAGGGGAGCGCCTCTTCCACTCGGCGATGATGGGGAAAAGGGGGCTCTTTTGGAAAAGAGCTTCCTTGAAACCCAAAGGCTTTTCCCTTTCCGCCCCTTCCCCCTCCCTCACCTTCCTTTCCAGCTCTAAAAAGGGCACCCTTTCCTTTTCCCTTTTCACCCGCTCCCGGGTGGCCGCCGCCATGGCTTCAAGGACGTTCATCAGCTGGCCACCTCGCCTTTTTCGTGGAGCTTTTGGGTGAGGCGAATGAAGTCCTCCAGGAGCGACAGAGCCTTTCCCGCAGCGATGGTCTCCCGGGCCAGCTCCACCCCTTCCCGCAGGGTGAGGGTCTTCCCCGAAGCATAGAGGGCCGCTCCCCCGTTCAAAAGCACCACATCCAGATAGGGGCTCTCTTCCCCGGAGAGGACTCCCCTCAAGATGCGGGCGTTTTCCTTGGCATCCCCTCCCTGGATGGCTTCCGGCGGACGGCGCGAAAGACCCACATCTTCCGGGCGCAACCGATAGGTTTTCACCCGGCCTCCTTCCACTTCCGCCACCAGGGTGGGAGCGGAAAGGGAGACTTCGTCCAGCCCGTCTTCCCCGTGGACCACCAGCG
>JASBVX010000029.1 GCA_029960865.1 Bacillota bacterium
ACCCATTTCTTCAAGGTGGCCAGGGCCAGGGGAAGGTCCCCCTCCCCCTGGAACGCCAGGGCCAGGAGGACATCAGGAGCCTGGGGGGATAGGGCGATGGCCGGCAACAGCTGAGGATCCCACCCCGGAAGGGCAGAAAGGCGCCGGGAGAGGCCGGTCACCTCCTCCCAGGTGGAAGGAAGGGCCGCCTCCACCCGCCCCCGGTATAAGAGAAGGTAAGGGTCATCGTCCAGGGGAAGGAGGGTGAAGGTTCCCTGAAGCAAGGCCTCTTCCGGGAGGGAAGCCTCCACCGCCAAGTCGGCATCCTCCGTCCCCGGCGGCACCATTTCCACGTACAGGGGGAGCTTTGTTTCCGCTGCCAGCTGCGCCATAAGCCGCTGCCAGACCATCTCTTCTGTGGGCGTAAAATCGGCGGCCACCCGAAGGGTAGCCACGGCGGGAGGCATGGCGGGAATTGCCGGCAGCGGCCGCTGGCACCCGGCCAGGAGGACCAGGAGCAAACCGGCCCAAAGGTACCGTTTCAAGAAAAAGCCCTTCCCCTGATGGTCTCCCTCATCTCCGGAGCTGCCAAGAGCTGGGCCGTCTTGGCCTGGCGCTCGAAGTTGCGGGAAAGGTTGGGGGCCACCAGGGAAATCTCGGGCTGGGCCGTCGTTCCCACCACTTGTCCGCCTAGCCGGTCCAGGACCGGCACCTCGAAGAAGAGCTCCTTTCCCTGCCCAGCCACATCGAAGATAAGAGCCGAGCGAGGAAGCCCCAGGGCAAGGCTGGCCTCCAGCCCCAGGCGATAACGCTCCCACGCGTCCCCCAAAAGGGCCTGGCGAAATAGGTCCCTCATGGAAGATTCCACCCGCCCCTCCTCCACATCGGCCATGGTGGCGCTGGCGACCCGGCGGTAGAGGGGTCGGCCCGGCATCAGAAGCCGCTCTACCATCCGGCGACCTTCAGGGGTGGTGCCTTCTCGGATCTTTTGCAACGCTTCCCCATCATCCAAGGCGAGAAGCTCATCTCCGGAAAAGAGCCGGTGGGCCATCCCGTCCATGACGGCCCAGCGGAGCATGGCTTGGGCCGCCCGCACCGTATGGTGCCAATAGACTTCCCGGTACATGAGGTAAGAAGCAAAGATGACCGTTTCCACCGCCGAGACCCCTTTGCGGGTCACGGCCAGGCGGCTACCGTCGGGAACGAAGTCCACGGCATGGAGGAGGCGCTCCATGTCGATCACCTGGCCATAGGGCACCCCGACATGGTTGGAGTCGCGAAAGAGATAGTCCAGCCGATCGGGGTTGAGGGCTCCCGAGAGAAGTTCCGTCAGGCGGCGGCCTTCTTCGTCTTGAGGAGGGTTGTCCTCATCGATGATGTCGGCGATGCGGGCGGGTTCGATTCCCCAATCGCTGCGCAGGCGATCGGCCAGCTCTTCATCGGCCAGGATCAGATCCCGGGCATGCTGGTCATGGCGGCGGGCCCGGCCTTTATCATCGGAGGGAAGTTCCTCCAGGGTGTGGGAAAAGGGGTAATGGCCCACATCGTGGAGAAGGGCGGCGCAGAGAAAAGTGGCCACCGATTGGGGACTGAGGAAGTCCCTCCCCCTGCGGTGGAGGAGCTGGACCAAAAGGGTGCGGGCCATCTCGTAGGTCCCCAGGGAATGTTCGAAGCGGCTATGGGTGGCCCCAGGATAGACCAGGTGGGCCAGCCCCAGCTGCCGGATGCCCCGCAGGCGCTGGAGGGTGCGGGTATCCAGCAAGCGCCGCAGCCGCGGGGTGGTGCCGATATTGCCGGTATGGGGGATGCGGATGGGTGGGAGCCCCGCCAGAGTCCCCCCCAGTTCCGGCACTTCCCGCAAGGTCTGCGCCTCCAGATCCATGGTCAATCGCCGGCCCGGAGGGCAGCCGGCCATTTGAGGGCCGGCTGGCCCTGCAACAGGCGGTAAAAGGCGGCTTTCAACCAGGGGTCATCCCCGGTCACCTCGTCGAAATGCTCATCCCGGGCTTTTTGCAGGGCAGGCAGCACCTCGGCGGAAGTCAGGTGGCGATCCCAGGCAAAGAGGGAAAGAGCGTGGAGGGTACTGTCGCCCACCGTCCCAGCGGGGTCGTTCACCGGGTAACCGAGGAGCCGCAAGGCTTCCTGCACCGCCAGGATCCCTGGTCCCTTCTGGCCATATTCCGCGGAAGCCGGGAGATCGGAGAAGGGATACTCCTTGGGCAAATCCTCTTCCCCCACGTCGGGCATCAGCCCCTGGCCGTCGATCAGACGGCCGGAAGGGGTGAGATAGTGGGCGACGGTGATCTTCAGGTAGGCATCCCCCGTGAGGGGTTCCAGGCGCTGGACGGTGCCCTTGCCAAAGGTTCTCTCCCCGTACAGCGGGGCCCCCGCATCTTGGAGGGCTCCCGCCACGATTTCCGCCGCGCTGGCGCTCCCCCCGTTGATCAGAACCGATACCGGGATGGGCCGGCCCGAGGACGGATGACTCAAAGGCGTCAGCTCTCCCTTGGCATCCTGCATGTACACCACCGGTCCCCCGGGAAGAAGGGAGCCGGCCACCTCCACGGCGGCATCCACATACCCACCGGGGTTATTGCGCACATCCAAGATGAGTCCCCGCAGGCCTCGCTCCTTGAGGCGCTGGAGCTGCCGCTGGAACATGGTCCCGGTGTTCTCGTTGAACTGGTCGATCCGCATGAGGAAGATGCCGTCCCCCAGGGATTTCACTTCCACCGACGGCATCTCCAGGCGGGCCCGGGTCAGCCCCACCGTGTGGCGCTGCCCCTCCCGTTCGTAGGTGACGGTAACCCGGGTGCCGGCCTCGCCCCGCAGGAGCCCCCCCACTATCTCCAAAGGAAGGTCCTTGAGGTCGCGGTCGTCCACCCGGACCAAAAGGTCACCGGGATGAAGGCCTGCCCTTTCCGCCGGCCCCCCTTCCACCAGGGACTGCACCTGAGGCCCTTTTTCCGTCAGGATCAGCACAATCCCTACCCCTTCGTACTCGCCGCTGAGGCTGTCGACGAAGTACTGGGCTTCGTCCGGGGAAAAATAGACGGTGTAGGAGTCCCCCAACGTGCGCAGGAGGGCGCGGATGGCGGCATCGGAGAGTTCTTCCGGCTTCAGGGGGCTGCCCGGCCCCGCATATTCTTTCAGGAGAAGCCGGTAGACTTCCAGCAAGCGGGCTTCCCCGGGATCGGCGGGCGGCGTTTGCGCCCCGGCGGGTATGCTGAGGATCCAGACCCAGAGGAGGAGAAGGATCACAACGGCGGATTTGGAGGGCCAGCGCAAGGGACAGCACCTCTTTCGGCATTTCCTTTCCCTTTCGGGAAGGGGAGTCGTCTTTCCTCCCTTCACTTTAACCGCCCATGGCCACCAAGAGGATGCCCCCCGCCACCAAGAGGGCGCCCAAGGCTTGGAGAAAGGTGTATCCTTCGTGCAAAAAGAGGCTGGCCAGGCCCACCGTCAGAACCGGCGACACGGAAAGGGCGATGGCGGCCACCCCTGCCGTGCCGTGCTTCAAGGCGAGAAAATAGAAGAGGTCCCCCACCAGGGTGGCCAGGAGAGCTTCCAATGCCAGGTAGAACCAAGCTTTGGGGCTGATGGCCGCCACTGCCCCCATCCGCCCGGCCCCAATGGCCCAGACCAGAATGGCTGACATGGTGACGAAGCTTCGGGCGATGAGGCCATCGACGGGATCGATGCCCCTTAGCCCCAGCTTTCCGAAGATGGGGGCCAGCCCCCAACAAAGGGCCCCCAAAACGCCCAGAAGCCAGGGGTTTCTCATGGTCCATACTCCACGATGCCGGCCAGGGGCCGGTAGTGGTCGATGCCGAGAAAGCGGGTCTCGGCCGGCAGGCCGGGCCATTTTTCCGTAACCCAGCTGCGGACGGTGAAGCCCGGAATCTGATCCCCGATGCGCCGCTCTTCCCCTTTCGGAAGAAGGGGATTGGGCAAGCGCACGTCTTTGGAGGGGACGATGCCGACGATCTCATGATGCCAGCTGATCTGGGGAGGGTCATACGCCCCATAGATGGCGATGGTCAGGGTGCGGTCCCGGTGCTGGGCCCACAGGACCAGGGGCATGGGCTGGGAATTCTTGAAGCGAAAGTCCAGGGCACCCCAGGCGATGGTGGCATCCCTTCCCGGCGGGACGTAGGGGACGGGCATCCCGTGGGGATTGCGTTCGACCACCTGGAGGCCTGCCAAGATCACGGCATTGTAGAGGGTCGTGGAGATTTTGCAGACACCACCCCCTAGGGAAGGGACCACCCGGTGGCCCACATAGGAAGGACCATCCCGGTAGCCCCGCTCCGCGGTGAAAGGTCCGATGGCCCTCAGGGTGGAAAAGACCTGGCCGGGCGGGATGACCTTTCCCTGGAGGTAGCGGGCAGCCTCGGCGATGTTGTGCTCTTCCTCCAAAAGGGGATGGAGGAGGGTGGTGCGAAAAGCCCCCACCACCCGATAGGCTCCTGTTTCCTGCAGAAGCCTTTTGAGCTCCTGGGGCGGATCAGCTTCCCAAGGGATGAGCCAGGGTGGGGCGCTCTCGTAAAGTTGGGGATCGGGAAATCCGGGAGGGTCGCACTGGGACCTTTCGCCGCCGGCTAGAGCCGGGAGGATGGCAGGCATGGCTTCCTGCCGGGATAGGAAAGGGACGATGGCCAGAACTAGAACGCCGCCCCAATACAGAAGGAACAACCAAGGTTTCGCCGGCTTCCGGGCGATGGAGACCTACCCCCGGGTATCTCTATGCCTAGGGGAGCTCCAGGAGACGATCCAGGAGGGCGGCTGCTTCGGCCCGGGAAAGGGGACGCTGCGGCTGGAGGAGGAGGGTGTTCTGGGGACCCGGTTCACCCCGGAGGACCCCCAGGTTGTAGAAGGTATCCACCCAGCCCAAAGCCTCGGGCGAAAGCCCCGCCAGATCCACAAAGGGCGGGGTGGCCTTTTGGGCCGGCATCCATCCCCGCAAGTCCGCCAGGCGCTGGAGGTAACGCAGCGCTTCCACGCGCGTGAGGGGCTGATCCAGCCGCAAAAGGCCCCGGCGGGCATCTTCTTGCGTCACCAGGCCGGCCTGGAGGGCTGCTCCCAGATACCCTTGCTGCACCAGCCACTGGGTCTTGGAGAGGGGAAGGCCGCCGGTGTCGCCGGGCCGCAGGGGCAGCCCTTGAGCTGCCACCAGCATCTTGATCCATTGGGCCAGGCTGATGGTTTCTTGGGGATGGAAGAGGCCATCTTCAAAGCCGTGGATGACACCCCTTCGAACCAGATCCCTCACCCAGCCCTCCGACCAGTTCCCTTCGATGTCGGCCAGGTAGGCATAGAAGGTGAGGACTCCGGAACGGAGGGTGAGGTAACGGCCCACCGCGCCCAGGGTTTGCCGGGCCGCTTCAAGGGGGAGGTAGACTTGCCCCTCTTCCACGCGGGGAACGGAGGGAAGGCGGAGGGTTACGAGCCCTGCCCCATCGGGCTGCCAGGCCAGCGGCACCCCCACCCGCAGGCCCATCACGAAGTTCCGGTCCCTGGCCACCGCTCCATACCCATCGTCGGCGGGCACCCAGCGCAGCCCGGCCCCCTCCAAGAGGGAGACCGGGATCCAGTACTGGCCCCCCTGGCTCAGGGCCCTTCCCGCCTCTTGCCCTTTCCAGGTGCGGATCACAGTCATCTGGGGAGAGGGAGGGTTCCCCACGACGGTGGTGCGCCCGCCCGTGAAGTTGGGCCAGCTGGCGCTCTGCCCATCGGGCTGCAGGACGGTCAGGACGCTGTCGGGGGTATAACGGCCGTCGGGCAAGGCCACGTCCAGGACGCCGCTTCCGCTGCGAAGGAACGGGGCCGGTTTGCCATCCACCAGGACCTGGACCTGGCTCCCATCCCCCGCTAAGACCAGCCGCAGGGCCACCAGGCTGTCTCCCTCGTAAGAACGGTAGAGGGTCTGGATCCTTGGCTTTTCATAGCGGGCCGTGCGGAACGACCAACGTTCGCTGAAACTCTGGGTCTGGCCGCTGTCCACCAAGTAGCTCCCCTGGATTTCCACCTGATACTGGGTGTCGGGCTTGAGGGGGGCTTTAGGGATGAGGGCCACGGCGTTCCCCAAAAGGGTGTAGGCCGGGTCAGTCTTCTGGGGATCAGGGGCTAGAAGATAGAAGGGGACGTCCTGGTTCCCTGCCTTCAAGGAAGCTTTACCCACCTGCAACTGGCGCACGTGAAGGCTGGGGAACTGCAGAGTGATGGGGTATCCCGCCGGGTAGGAGGCGCCGGGGAAGGGGGAAAGGGGATCGGGGATCTCGCCGGAGACAAAACGCAAAGGAACTCCCGTCTGCTGGTCCTGGGGGTAGCGGATGCGGACGGTGCTCTTCACATCGCGGGCGACCAGGCCCTTTTGCATCAGGACATCCCCCAGTTCCAGCACCGTCACCGGCAAAAGGGACTGCCCTTTGCCGGCCCACTCCAGCCCCATGGCCAGCTGGCCAGGGTCCAGGAGGGGCAGGCGATGATAGACGGAAGCCAGCCAGGTGTCGGCCGCTTCCAAAGGAGGCATGGCAAAGGCCATGTCTTCCCCCACATTTCCGGGATAACCGAACAAGTGGGCCCGATCCCAAGGCTGCACACCCGTAAAGCCAGGCCACCCGGGGGTTTCGTTGTGGACGGTGAGGTCCAGATTGCTGTAGCGGCTCCCGTTCTCCGCGAAGAAAAGGGCATGGGAGCGGGCCGCATAGAGAAGGGAGGAGTCCAACTGCAGCGGTTCCAGACCCCCCTGGCGCCGGATGTCATTTACCGTGCGCTGGGCCCATTCCAGAAGGGGTTCCGGGTGCAAAGTCGGCGGCGTTTGGGGTGAAACGGTAAAGGTCCAGGGGATGTTCTCCTGCAAAGAGCCCAGGGCGATGAAGGCCATGGCGGTATGCCACCCCGTCAGATCCTTGTCCACCTGGTACCAGATGTAGGGGCCGCTCCTTTGGGCCGGGACCTGAACCCCGTCGAGGCTCATGAAAAAGCGGAAAAGCGAAGGATCTTCCCCTTCGGGGACCACCAACCTCAAGGCCATGATAGGCCGGGGAACGGCTACCGTCCCCTGAGGCATGGGAGGAAAGTAGGAGAAGCTCAAAGGCTGGCTCCAGGCCGCCGACGGCCCGACAGCCTGGCCCCCCAGAAGAAGGGCCAGGAATAGGAACATAGCCAGAAGCCGGCGCTGGCATCCTCTCACATGGAAACCATACCATAGCCCTCCGCTTTCGGTGGGGCGGCGGTGAAGGTCGTAGACTATTGCCAGGAGACGAGGTCGTATCATGGATCCGCAGGTGCCCTCCTCGCAGCTCCGTCCTGCGCGGGAAGACGATATTCCCGCCATCGCCCGCCTGTCCCACGACACCTTGCTGGTGGGGAGAAAGGCCGATCGGGTCTTTCCCAGCGAGAAGCTTTGGGGAGAGCTCTTTGTCGCCCCCTATATCCGGGGCGGCCTTTGCAACTGGGTGGCCGTCGTCGAGGGACAGGTGGCAGGCTACATTCTGGGCGCTGCCAGCAACCTAGGCGTTTTCCAGGGCCTCTGGCCTTCTCTTCCGGGTATTGTGTGGCGTTACCTGGTGGGCGCCTACGGACCCCGCCTCCCTTACCTGCGCTACGTCCTGCGCCTTCTCCTCTTCCCGGCTCCCCGAGCCCCCCACGACCCCTACCCTGCCCACCTCCACATGGCGGTGGATGAGAACGTCCGCGGTCGTGGGCTGGGCAGCCGCCTTCTGGAGACCTTCCTGGATTGCCTGCGGGCCAAGGGGATCCGGGGCGTGCAGCTGGCCACCACCCGGGCCAATGCGGCGGCCCGCCGCCTCTATCGCCGCCACGGTTTCCGCCTTTACCGACGCAAGGCCAGCCCCTTCTGGGCCCCTTACCTGGGAAGACCCCTGATCCACGAAGCCTGGGTTTTGCCCCTCAGCGGGGAAGGTTGGGCTTATAGGGACGCCCCCGCGGGTCCTCCCTCACCAGGGGCCCGTAGAGGGTGAGATCGGAGAGGGGCACCAAGCGATACCCCATGGCGCTGAGCTGCCTAAAGATGGCGGGCAGGGCGGCGGGGGTAGCCGGAGCCGAGTCGCTGGCATGGAGAAGGATGATGGCCCCCGGGAAAGCCCCCGCCACCACCCGGCGGGCGATCTGATCAGGATCCCGGTAAATCCAGTCCAGGGAATCGATGGCCCAGATCACCGTCTCCTGACCCGTTTGCCGGGCAACGGCCACCACCCTGGCATCGAAGTCGCCATTGGGAGGCCGAAAAAAGCGGGGTTCCTGGCCGGTGATGTCTACCAGGATCTCCCTGGCCTTTTTGAGATTTTCCCGGATCTCCCCTTCGCCCCGCTGGCTCAGGTTCACGTGGGCGTGGCCATGGCTGGCGATCTCATGGCCCTCCCGGGCGATGGCCCGGGCGATGTCAGGACTCTGGCGGGTCCAAGGTCCGGAGAGAAAGAAGGTGGCCGTCTGCCGGTAATCCCGCAGGACCTGGAGAACTTCCTGCAGGGCCTTATCCCCCCAGCTGATGTCGAAGGTGATGGCCATAACTTTTTCGTGGGTCGCCACATAGTAGGCGGGAAGGTTTACGTCGGCAGGCACGCTGGTGGGGAGAGCCTCACGCTGAAAAAGGGCTTCCCGGGCCGCCAGGATAAACCCCAGGAAGAGAAGAAGGAGAAGGAGGCCCCGCCAAAGTTTCCTGCCCATACCCATCCCCTTGCAATAGGTACGCCGTATGGCTCCTCCCTAGACGACGGCCCAGGTATGGGGCCTAGCGAGGGGCGCCATACTTGTCATGGAGGCGACGGCTGTGAAACGAAAAGAGTCCTTGCTGAAGCGCTGGCGGGAGAGGGTGGCGGAACGGGAAGCCCGCTACAGTTCCCTTCATTGGTCCAACCTGGTCCGGGGGGAAGCCCCCGCCGACGCCACTGCCGGCGATCCCATGGGAAGCTTGGAACCGGCCATCGAAGGACAGGGACCTCTGGTGGAAAGGGGGCCCATGGAGGATCATGCTGTGCAATCTCTTTTGGGGGGCTACACCAATGCCGCCGAGCAGGTGGATGGCCCCTACCCAGGCCAGGAGAAACAGGGACCGCTTCTGAGCTCGCTTCCCCACCTGGATGGGGAAGAAGGGGAGGACATCACACCCACCCAGGGACCCAGAGGAGTCAAGAAGAGAGCAAGGCGCCCCAGGGCATAAAAGACCCCGGGGGTGTTTTCCGGGACCTCCTTGGAAAGGATTGTCACCGGCACGGTTTAGGAAGTATCCTCCACATAGGTGGCCGGTGGGTCTGAGTATGGGAAGGGGGTTTCCCGGGCCATGAACATGAAGGCAATGTGGGCAAAGCCTTTCCAGTACGGCAAACACACGGTGCGGGTGTTGGGGACCTTCGTGGGTGGAACCCTCAAGGCCCTGATCCTTCTCTTCATCGCAGGCACCGCCGTCGCCTTCATCGGCGATGGGCTGGGACTGCCTTCCTTTCGGCTGGTTCCCGGAGGACTTCTCCTCTACCGGTTCCAGGCGGGCGAAGGCGGCAGCTTCTTTGGGGAGCTAGGAGAAGGCGCCTTCTACCTGGCGGCGCTGCTAGGCGTGCTGCAGGCTGCTGCCGCTCTGGGCCGGATGATGCGGCAGCCCCAAAACCCTTGAGAAGCTGGAAGGGGCAGAGGAGGCGGCCCTGAAACGCCGCCTCCTCTCGCCAGGTCCTTCTCTTCCTAGCGGCTGCTGGCCTAGCGCCGCCGCAACGCTTCCACCGGTTCCAGAGAGGCGGCATTGACGGCGGGATAGACCCCGAAGAGGAGTCCCGCCCCGATGGCGACCGCCACCGCCACCTGCACCGCCTGCCAGCTGAAGAGGGTGGCAAACCCCTGGTTGGCGAAAATCTCGGTCCCCCACACTGCCAGAGCCAAGCCTATCGCCGCCCCAAAAAGGGTGATGTAGAGGGCCTCCAAAAGGAACTGGGTGATGAGGTCGATCCGTTTGGCCCCCAGCGCCCGGCGCAGGCCGATCTCTCCCGTCCGCTCGCTGACCGCCACCAGCATGATGTTCATGATGCCAAGGCCCCCCACCAGAAGGGAAACAGACGCAATGCCTCCCAAGAGAAGGGTCAAGACCCGGTTGGCCTCATCGGCTTCCTTCACCATCATGTTCATGTTGGTGATGGTGATGGGGTCTTTGCTCCCGCCAACAAAGGGTGACCCGGAGGAACCTCCCGGTTCATCGACGCCGATGGGAATCGGTGCCCTTCCCCGTTGGAGTTCATAAGCGCCCGATTCGTGGGTGCTCACCGAGCTGTCCATCGGAGGTTCTTGACCCTCGGGAAGGGGCGCCCCTTTTTCCAGCTTGCGCTTGTAGATCCGGCCCAGCTGGGCCACCGCCAGATCGGCCTCCTGGGCGGAGGAGGCCTTTACCCAGATGGCCTGGGCATAGCGGGTTTTCAAGATCTCTTGCGCCACCGTGTAGGGGATGAAGATTTCTTCGTCGACGTTTTCCTCCAGATCCTGGCCCCTGGGAGCGAGAACCCCCATGATAAGAAATTCCTTCCCGCCGATGGTGATGGAATGGCCCACGGGAGAACGGCCTCCCATCAGCCTGGAGGCCAAGCCGTGGCCCAAGACGGCCACCGGCGCCCTGTTTTCCACATGGAAGGCGGTGAAGAAATGCC
>JASBVX010000264.1 GCA_029960865.1 Bacillota bacterium
CCCGTTCTTCACCGCCACGCCAAAGACAGGCTGCTGGAGGGAATCCTCGAAGAAGGCCATCACATCTTCCCCCAGGCCCCGTTCCAAAAGGACCTTTTTGAGGGGCGCCGCCGGCGACTCCACCAGGACCGACGTCAGGACCTCAAAGGCCATGTGGACCTCCGGCTCAGCGGCCTCCGCCACCACCGCGGCAAAGGCCAGGTAATCCTTTCCTTCCGGGGAGGTACCCCGGGGAAGGGAGTACCGGGCCCGGGCTTCTTTCGGTTCGGGAAAGGGCATCTGCAAGGGGAGCGACGAATCCACCTCCCGCTTTTCGAAACGGGAGAGGTATTCCTGATCCAGCTTCTGGAGAAAGGCCTCCAGATCCACGTCCCCATAGACGATGATGCGGCTGTTGCTGGGATGGTAGTAGGCGCTGTGGAACTCCACAAAGCTCGTTTGATCGAGGGTGGGGATCACCGCCGGATCTCCCCCGCTATCGAAGCGATAGGGGGTATCGGGAAAGAGACCTTCCTGGACCGCCTTGAAGAGGACTGCCTCGGGCGAGGAATAGGCCCCCTTCATCTCGTTGTAGACCACGCCCCGGATCTCCAGGGGTTGATCTTCCCCCAACAGTTCGTAGTGCCACCCTTCCTGCATGAGGATATGGGGGTCCTCTATCAGCCGGGGAAAGAACACCGCATCTAAATAAACATCCACCAGATTAAAAAAGTCTTTTTCATTCCGGCTGGCTACCGGATAAACCGTTTTGTCGGGATAGGTCATAGCGTTCAAAAAGGTGGCCAAGGAGCCCTTCAAAAGCTCCACGAAAGGCTCTTTGCTGGGGTACTTGCGGGAACCGTTCAAGACGGAATGTTCCAGGATATGGGGCAGCCCGTTGCTGGAGGGGGGTGGCGTGCGAAAGGCGATGGTAAAGACTTTGTTGTCATCGTCGTTCAAAAAGGCCAGCAGGCGGGCGCCTGTCTTCTCGTGCAAGAACTCCCGTACTTCGGCGGGAATTTCCTCCACATAGGTCCTGGACACCTGGCGGAATGCGTGGGCCATGGCATGCGATCCCCCTTACGTTAGATGGAATGATACCACAGCTGAGTTGATGAATTGTTGACGATTGCCGGGTACAAAAGCTGCAGAAAGGAGGTGAAGCTTTGAAACGTTACCTTTGGGCGATCATAGCGGCAGCTCTGGTCCTGGCGGTGGGCACGGGAGCCTTTCTGGGCGGCAAGGCCTTGGCCCAGTCCGCCGGAGAACCCACCTTTTTGAGCTACCTCGCCAGAGAGCTGGGGTTGGCCCCCGATGACCTGAACCAGAAGATCGAGAAGGCCTACCAGGAGTATCTCCAGGATCAGGTGGATGCCGGGCAGATCTCTAAGGAAACGGCCCAGAAGCTGGAGGAACGTCTCCAGGACGGGTTGGAGAAGGGCCGTGTCTTCTTCAGCCTTTCCCGGGATTGGCCGTTCTTCAGCTACGAGGAGAAGGGGCACGGCCATCAGGGGGGCATCACCCTCATCCCCTTCCTCAAGCTGGCTGACACCCTG
>JASBVX010000265.1 GCA_029960865.1 Bacillota bacterium
CAGGAGCTGGGCCCGGTTCTCGTACCAAGGGCCCTCTTCCAGCTCTTCGTAGGCCAGGTGAAGTTCGATGAAGGTGGAAAGGGTGCGAAGGAGGGGGAAGTAGAGTTTCATCAGCTGGCGGTAGGCCTGGCGCCTCTCTAAAGGCAAGGAGAGGTAGAACCGGAAGTGGCCGGCCCAGAGGCGTCCGTGGTACTCATCCAGAGGCAGGATGGGCCCTTTCATAGTGGTCCATCTTATGCTTGGCCAGGCGCAAATTTGCCAAAGGGACCCCTTCCATCTGCAAGAGGGCTTCTTTCACCTCGGGACCGCCCATGCCGTACTGGCCCACCTTTCCGGTGCTGGGCACCACCCGGTGGCAAGGGGTTAAAAGGGGCACCGGGTTTTTGGCCATGGCCTGCCCCACCGCCCGGGCAGCGCCGGGCCGGCCTGCCTCTTTCGCCAGGTCTCCATAGGTGGCGACGTCTCCTTTGGGAATCTTTCGGCAAAGCTCCCAGACGGTGCGGAAGAAAGGAGTTTCCCAGGGGATGTCGTAAGGGCCAAAGAAACTCTCCCCCTGCACGAGGGCTTCCCTGAGGCCGGGGAAGGGGGGCAGGTCTTGGGCCGCGGCCCCGGAATGGGGTTTCCCTTCTGCCCATGTCAGCTCCCCCACCCCCCTTTCGGTCCAGTAGAGATACACGGGGCCCCAAAAAGAATCGACGTGGGTTACGTAGAGACCATCCATGGGAGATCCTCCCCCTCCACTGAGGAGATTCTAGCGGAATACATTCCACCTCTGTCGCCGAGCAATTCTCCTTTCGGCGAATGGACCCAGAGTCTCTTTGTCGCTTCAATGAAGGGGGAGGTGGTCCTCTGCCGGTCTTGAGGGAAGCTTCTGCGCTGCCATGGAATCCCCTTGCCTGGAGGGAGGAGGGTTCCTTGGTTTTTCTGCTAGGAAAAGAAGGGACAGGCAAGACGGCCCTCTTGCGGTGGCTGGCCCGCGAACTGGAGGGGGACACAGTGTTGGTGGAAGGAGATGCCGGGCTCTCTTCTCAGGGGAAAATGGTCCTTCTCTGGGATGATGCGGACCGCAGTTCCCTCTGGCTAGACCCTCAAAGGGCCCACGACATGCTGGCGGGGTTTTCCGCCTCTATCTTGACAGGGAAAACCCTTCCCCCCGCCTTGGAGATGCTCGTCTCCAGGAAAGGGCAACTCATCACCCTCGACCTTTTGTCGCAAGAACACCTGGAACGATTTCTTGACCAGCGTTTCCCCCGCCTCCGGTCCTTTGACCCTGCTCTTCCCTGGTATCCCCTGACCGAAGGCAGACTGGGGTGGCTCCTTCTCCTGGCCCACCGCATGGAAAGGGAAGGACCCCTGGCCCCCGATCCTCTCCTTTTTGCGGTCGAGATCCTTCTTCACCCGGCCTCGAGAAGGTATGCCTGGCGCCCTGAGGTATATGACCATCCGCTCGATGCTCTCTTTTTCCTGGCGGTGGTCCTGCCCACGTGGGATCGCCGGGATGCGGAGGAGATCACAGGGCAGGAGATTTCCACG
>JASBVX010000266.1 GCA_029960865.1 Bacillota bacterium
TGCGACATCGGCCCCCGTCCCATCGACCTGCACCTCAAGGGGCTGGCCGAGCTGAGCGCCCGCCTCCAGCTGGGTGCGGGTGGAGGTATAGACGAGCAAGCCGTGCACCAGCATGGCGGTGGCCACCAAGAGAGCCATCACCAGCCCCAGGCGGGTGGAGAGCCTCATGGTTTCACCTGCAGCCGGTACCCGATCCCTCGCACCGTCCGCAGGTAAGAGGCGGCCAGCCCCAGCTTCTTGTGAAGGTATCCCACGCAGACGTCCACCACATTGGTTTCCGGAGCGAAATCATAGCCCCAGACCGCCTCCAGGATGCTTTCCCCCCCTTGCTTGCGGCGGCCGGGTTTTGGTCATCCTCCACCAAAAGAAGCCGGGCTTCCCTCTGGGCCAATGCGCCCCCTCCTACACGATGGCCTCTTCCCTGACCCACTCCTCCGTCCAAAGGCGCTCCACCGAAAGAGGTCGCAGATCCACCGTTTCCAGAGCTCCCCGGAGCATCCACTCAGCCATCCCCACCCCCACGGCGGGCGCATGCTGGAGGCCGTGGCCGCTGAAGCCCAGGGCCACAAAGTACCCCCGCAGGAGCGGATGAGGCCCCAGAAGGGCGCTGTGGTCACGGATATGGTCGTCATAGATGCCGGCCCAGCCTCTTTCCAGCCGCAGGGCCTCCAGGTTGGGGACCCGCTCCGCCAGGACAGGCCAGATTTCCTCCTCGAAAAAGTGGGGATCCCAGGAGAGCTCAAAGCTGGGATCCCGCTCTTCCGAATAGCCGGCGATGATCTTTTGCCCCTCTTCCCGGAAATAGACTCCCGTGGGGTCGATGGTGAGGGGCAGGTGGTTTTGAAAGGGGATTCCAGGTTGAAGGACAAAGACTTGCCGGGGAAGGGGGACCACAGGCAGGGGATAGCCCATGAGGCCGCTGAGCTGGGCCCCCCATGCGCCCCCGGCATTGACCACCATGGAAGCTTTGAGAACGTTCCCCGAAGCCAGCCGCACCCCGCGGATGGTTCCTCCCTCTTCCAGAAAGCCGACAGCTTCGTCTTCTAGGTAGAGGGCGCCCTTTTCCTTGGCTTTTGTGAGGTAGGCCTGCATCACGGCGTAAGGATCCATGTAGCCGTCTCCCCGGCCATAAAGGCCCCCTGCCAGGTCCTCGACCCTGAGCTCGGGGATGAGTTCTTTGACTTCCGGCGGAGATAGGAGCTCCACCGGCACACCCAACGACTTCTGGAGATCGTGGGCCCCTTGCAAAGAGGCCCATGATTCCTTTCGGGCCAGGAAGAGATACCCGTAGGGCCGGAAGGAAATTTCCTGGCCCATGGTGCGGGCAAAATGCGCGTAGACCTCCAGGCTGTATTGGCTCAGGCGGATATGAACCTCCTTCGTGAAAAGGCGGCGAATCCCTCCGGCGCTCCGCGGCGTAGAGCTCACCTGATAGGAGGGATCCTTTTCGATGATGGTCACCGCAAGATCGGGCCGGAGCTGGAGAAGGTGCCAGGCGATGCTGGCGCCGATGACGCCTCCGCCGATGATGGC
>JASBVX010000267.1 GCA_029960865.1 Bacillota bacterium
TGTTTGTGCACGAGGCGATCCCCTCTCTTTCTTGATTTTTGGCTTCCCACCCTTCCCTGACCCCCCGGCAGGTAAAAGGACAGGATAACCTGGACTGCCTGCACAACCATCCGCATTCTCCACGGTAACGCCTTTTCCTTCTGCAGCGCCGTGGCGAATGTTGGTTGCGTTGCCGCCAATCCAGAAGAACTGTATTCGCCACCCCTGACGTTTTCCCTGCTAAACTGAAAGACAATTCGAGGAGGCGACCGTTATGTGGCCCTTTCGACGACCTTCCCAGCCGGCCTTGAGCCAGGAGCAGCTGGAAATCCAGCGGGCCATCCGCCGGCAGCATTTCGACAAAGCGGAGAGTCTCCTACAGTCCATGCTGGAAAAGGAACCCCGGGATGCCTGGGCCCTCAACAAGACGGCGGTGGTCTGGATTCTCACGGGCCGCATCCAGGCGGCCCAAACCCTGTTGGAGGATCTGCTGGCGCAAAACCCCGACTATGCCCCCGCGTGGGTGAACCGCGGAAACCTCGCCTTTGAGCGGGACAACCTGGAAGAGGCCCAGCTTTGCTATGAAAAGGCGTTGGAACTGGACCCCCACTCCAGCGCCGCCCACAACAATCTGGCGGCCATCCACAAGCGCAAGGGCGATATCCAGGCCATGGTGCGCCATCTGAAAGAGTCCAACCGCGCCCGTATCCGCCATGAGTCTTAAGGGGTGAAGGAGGCCTCCTGCCAGAAGGACCATGCCCTTTCCACCCACGTGAAGAGTTCGGGCATCGTTTGCACCCAGAGGCTCTCCCTGGCCAAGGGGGCGGCATAGGGAATCTGCAGAAGGGCCCCGATAATGAGGGCCGCCAGGCCCGCCTGGAGAATGCCGTCCAAAAGGGATCCCGCCAGGCGGCTGATAGGGCCGGGGCGCGGGGCCAGCCGCGAAAACCAGGAACCTCCCCAACGCATGAAAAGCTCCAGGCCTCCCAGGACGAGGGCCAGCCACAACCAGAACCGGAAGGGGCCTTGTTCCAAGATGCCCGTGACGGCCGACATGGCCGGCCGGGAGGCGAGGACTTTCTCCCAGAGGTAGGCGACGGCGGGGCCGCTCTCCTTGGTGGCCAGAAAGGCTGCCAGGATCCCTCCCAAAAGGCGCCCTAAGGACCAGGAAAAGCCTCGCCGGAAGCCTTCCCAAAGGCCCGCCGCCACGTAGAGAAGGGCCAGGTCATCGATGGCCGTTATGGGCGCTCCTCCTCTTCTTTCGTTCCCCCATGGCCTTGTCGAAAAATTTCTCCCTGAGGGAGTTGACTGCCAAAGGTAGGTCCCATTAGGATATGGCTGGTGTTAGCACTCAGTGCTTGGGAGTGCTAACAACCGAATACTGGATCGTGAGGAGGGACCTTTGGTGAGCACCACTACCCAGCTTAACATCCGCCCCCTGGGCGATCGGGTCGTCGTCAAGGTGATCGAGCAGGAGGAAAAGACGGCCAGTGGCATCGTACTCCCTGACACGGCCAAGGAAAAGCCCCAGCAGGGGAAGGTGGTGG
>JASBVX010000268.1 GCA_029960865.1 Bacillota bacterium
GTCACCACGGGCTGGCCATCTTTGGGGTTGAGAACGTTCCCCGTCGCCATCATGAGGATGCGGGCTTCCGCCTGCGCCTCCGGCGAAAGGGGAACGTGGACGGCCATCTGGTCGCCGTCGAAGTCGGCATTGTAGGCAGTGCAGACCAGAGGATGGATCTGGATGGCCCGGCCTTCCACCAAGGTGGGTTCGAAAGCCTGAATCCCCAGCCGGTGGAGGGTGGGAGCCCGGTTCAAGAGGACCGGATGATCCTTGATGATCTCATCCAAGACATCCCAGACTTCATCCCGGCCCCGTTCCGCCATGCGCTTGGCGCTTTTGATGTTGTGGGCGTGGCCCATCTCCACCAGGCGCTTCATGACAAAGGGTTTGAAGAGCTCCAGGGCCATCTCCTTGGGAAGGCCGCATTGGTTCATCTTGAGGTCAGGCCCCACCACGATGACGGAGCGGCCCGAGTAGTCCACCCGCTTTCCCAGAAGGTTCTGGCGGAAACGCCCCTGCTTCCCTTTCAGCATGTCGGACAGGGACTTCAAGGGGCGGTTGCCGGGCCCGGTCACCGGCCTCCCCCTCCGGCCATTGTCGATGAGGGCATCCACCGCTTCCTGGAGCATCCGCTTCTCGTTGCGCACGATGATGTCGGGAGCGCCCAGATCCAAAAGCCGCTTGAGGCGGTTATTGCGGTTGATCACCCGGCGGTAGAGGTCGTTGAGGTCACTGGTGGCAAAACGGCCGCCGTCCAGCTGCACCATGGGCCGCAGGTCCGGGGGGATCACCGGTATGGCCTCCAAGATCATCCATTCCGGGCGGTTCCCCGACTGCCGGAAAGCTTCCACCACTTCCAGGCGGCGAATGGCCCGGGTGCGGCGTTGACCGCTCTGATGGCGGGATTCCGCCCGGAGCTCCTCCGCCAGGGCCTCCAGGTCCACCCGCTCCAAGAGGACCTTGATGGCCTCGGCCCCCATGCCGGCTTTGAATGCTTGCCCGTACTTATCCCGGTATTCCCGGTATTCGGCGTCGTTTAACAGCTGCTTTTCCATCAAAGGCGTTTCCCCAGGTTCCAGGACGATATAGCTGGCGAAGTAAAGGACCTTCTCCAAGGCCTTGGGGGAGATGTCCAGAAGAAGCCCCATGCGGCTGGGGATCCCCTTGAAATACCAGATGTGGGAGACAGGGGCCGCCAGCTCGATATGGCCCATGCGCTCGCGGCGCACGGAGCTACGGGTGACCTCCACGCCGCAGCGTTCGCACACGACCCCCTTGTACCGCACCCGCTTGTACTTGCCGCAGGCGCACTCCCAGTCCCGGGTGGGCCCGAAGATCTTCTCGCAAAAGAGACCTTCCCGCTCCGGACGAAGCGTCCGGTAGTTGATGGTCTCCGGCTTTTTCACCTCGCCCCGGGACCATTCCCGGATCTTGTCGGGCGACGCCAGCCCGATGGAGATGGCATCGAAGGCATTGATGTCCCACGGGAGCTGCTGATCGTCATCCATGTCCTGGGTGAAGTAATCCACCGTCTTCAAGGGAT
>JASBVX010000030.1 GCA_029960865.1 Bacillota bacterium
AGCCCCCTCATGGGAGCGGCCGCCGCCCTCATCATCTGGTACGCCCCCTTCTTCGTCTACCCCCTTCTCTCTTGGGCAGCCGCCGCCCTCCTTTTCTTCAGCATCCCCGCGCCCAGAGAAAAAGGGACCCGCGAGACCCTTTCCTCTCTCCTTTCGTCCCTCGGGGTCATCGCCCGGCAAAAGGGACTTCCCCTTCTCACCGCCTTTCTGGCCGCCTCCCTGGCCATCTTTTTCCTCTTCGGGGTCCTCAGCCTCTTTGCCGACATGGTGGAAAAGCCCTTTGGCATCAAGGGGTTTGCCAAAGGGCTCATCATCGCCATTCCCGTCGCCGCGATGGCTCTCACGTCCTATATCACCGGTACCCTCTTGCAGGGAAAACTGGGCCGTCTCGCCAAGCTTTCCGTGGGAAGCGGCCTCTTCCTCATCGTCCTATCCTTCGTAGCCATGTACTTCTTCACCAAAAAGCTCTGGCCCTTCACGGCCGCCCTCTCCCTTTTGGGGCTGGGAAACGGCCTTCTCCTGCCCGCCCTCAACACCCTCATCACCAGCTCCGTCTCCGCCAGGCGAAGGGGACTCATCACCTCCCTTTACGGCAGCGTCCGCTTCGGCGGCGCTGCCTTGGGGCCACCCCTCTATAGCATGGCCATGGAGAGCGGGAAGGCCCTCACCTACCTGGGCTCAGGGGCCCTGGCGGCCCTCGCCCTCCTTTTGAGTCTCTTCCTCATCCGCCAGGACCAGCTCCTGAAACCCATCAGCCCTAGCCCCGGCGATCCAACCAGCGGGGAGGGGGAGGAGGGGGAGGAAGAGGAATCGCCCCATCATGGAGATCCTTTTTGACCTCTTCCATCCAGCGGGCCAAGTTCTCGCGGTTTCTTTCGTGGAGAGCCAGGAGGAGGAACCAATCCCCGCCGTCTCCCTCTTGCGGCAGAGGCAACCCGTGGAGGAGACCCAGGGCAGCTTCCACCCCTGCCCATTGCCGCTCCTCCAAGGCCAGGGCCAGGGCCTCCTCTGCCTCCAGGAAGGCGCGGTAAAGGTTCATGCCCGGGCTTCCTCCCACGCTTCCTTGAGCTGCACCAGTATGTCCAATCCCTCCCGCACCTTGTCCGGACTGCGCTCCAGCCACCCTTGCCCCAACCGCCAGTAGACGAAATCATAGAGGGCATCCAGGGAGACCGCCAGGTTTCCCCCTTTTTCCCGATCGAGGATGCTCCTCAGGTAAGCGACGATTTCCTGGGCTTTGTGGAGGCGTGTTCCTCCCGAAAGCCCCTCTTCCATCTCCTTTACACCCAGACGGGTTTCCGCCACCGCCTTTTGCAAAAGCATGCGGATGAGCCCTGCCGGCGATGAACTGGCGATGGCCGACTGGCGATACTGGTCCAGGGCATAGCCCATCATGAGGCGCCATCTCCTTCCTGGAGCTTGAGCCGAATATCCCTCTCCACCCGGCTCAGCCGGGCGCTCAGTTCGCTGGAGGGAATCTGGTCCACCACTCGCCCGCTCTTCACTTCCCGGATCACGATGACCGCCTGCTGCAGGCGAGCATCGTAGGTAACCCCCACCACCACGGGAAGGCTGCTCAGCTTTTCCGTAAGCGCTTTCACCTGGGCCGGGCTCGCCTGCCAGGATCGATCGCCGCCGGGAAGGAAGTTTTGTTCAATGCGTCCCACCGCGGACCCTCCTACGACTTCTTCCCGTACTGCGCTTGCACCGTCATGAGGTTGATGGCCGCCGCCATGGATTGGCTGAGCTGATTCATGCGGGCCATGGCGTCTTCCATGGCATTGAACTGACGGCGCAGGAGCTCCTCCCGCTGGAGCAAGAAATCTTGCATCCGGGTCATCCGGTCCTGGAGCATCCGCTCCTGGTTCTGCCACGCATTGCGGTTGCTGTCCAGGAGGCCCCCAGCCTTCAGCCAGCGATCCAGCTCCGGCAAAAGGCGGGAGGCAGCCCCTCCCGCCCCTGCCAATAGATCTTTCGTGCGGACGGAGTCCTGCCGCAAGGCCTCCTCCCAACGGGCGCCATCGAACTCCAGGGTGCCATCGGCCTTCTGGTGAATCCCCAGCTCCCCCAGGGGGGACAGAATCCGTCCCAGGCCTTGCTGGAGCAAGAGCACCTGCACATCCCCCTGCAAAGGCCCTGCCTTCTGGGAAACCGGATCGTAGCGGGTCGCCTCTTTGATGCTCCTCAAAAGCTCGTTCATGGCGTCGACCCACTGGGCCACCCGGTCCCTTAAAGCGGCGCCATCCTCCTGAACGTTGACCGTCATGGAGTCCCCCGGCCGTCCGCCCGCCAGGGACACCTCCACCCCCGGAATGATGCCCGTAAGGGTCAGGCTGTCCTGCCGATAAGTCACCCCGTTCACTTCCACCAGGGTATCGGCAGCCGCCTGTATCACCGCCGGCCCCTGGGCATAGGTATCGCCCGCATTTTGCAGAATCCCCAGATCCACCAGCAGGGACCCGCCCGTAGGCCCTGCGGTGCCGTCGGCAAAGGCGATCCTCTGGCTGGCTCCCGGGCGGCTGCTCTCCAGCAAAAGGGCTGCGTAAGAGGTGCCGCTCTGGGGGTCGTAAGGGGTCACAACCCGGGCCTGAAGGCCGGTCTCGGGGGCCGTGGCCGTAATCAGCCGGGCCACCTCCTGCAGGGATTCTCCTCCCGTCAAGGAAATCGCGGCGCCCTGGATGGTCAACGTCCCCGTGTACCCCAAAGGGGCCGCCGGGTCCGTCACCGCCCCCGGTGCCGAGAGGAGGACTTCTCCCTGGGCCAGGGATTGAATCGTCACCTGATAGCGGCCGGCCAGGACCTGACCGGCGTCGGTCAAGGACGCCTTGACGCCCTGGCTTCCTTCCACCGACACCTGATAGGGATGCCACGTCTCATCCTTCTGCCAGTCCGAGGTCAGATCCCGCAGATTCTGCATCTGGCTCCGCAGCGGATTCCACGCATCGGCCTTGGCCTTCAGGGTAGAAAGCTGTTTTTGCAGCAGTTTGAGGGGCCGGCTTTCTGCCTGCAAGATGGCCTGAATCATCCGCTCCGTATCGATCCCGCTGATGATCCCGGCGACTCCCTCGGCCAAATTCCTTTCCCCCTTCTCTTTTCTTTTCGAAAAAGGGGGCTTTTCTCTTTAGCCTCAATCGTGAGCCGCGGGCAGGGTAAACCAGAAATCGGCCCCTCCCTCCGGACCTTCTCCGATGCCCACCCGGCCGCCCTGCAGCTCCACCAGCCGCTTCACGATGGCCAAGCCCAGCCTGCCCCTTCTCCGGCTGGGCGCGAAGGATCGCTGCGGAAAAACCGCTCGAAGACCTTTTCCCGGAATTCCACCGGTACCCCCGGCCCCTGGTCCTGCACGTGGACAGCCACCTCTTGCCCTTGCTTCTTCACTTCCAGGGTGATGGTCCCGCCGGGCGGGGAGTAGCGGAGGGCGTTGGTAACGAGGTTGCGGAGGACTTCATGGAGGCGCAGGGGATCAGCACGGCAGACAGCGTCTTCGTCCCCTTCCAGCTGGAGCCGGAGATCCTTTTCTTCGGCCTGGGCCTTGAATTCCTGAAAGAGAAGGGCCGCTTCCTCAAAGGGCCGTACCGCCCCCAGATCGAACTGCACCCCGCCCGCATCCAGGCGGGCCATGTCCAGGAGGTCCTGGATGAGGCGCCGCAGCGTCTGGCCCTGGCTCTGCATCAGCTGGAGGACCTGGGCCTCTTCCCCGGCGTCGATGGCCCCTTCCTGCCAGAGCTCCAGAAAACCTAAAAGGGAGGTCAAAGGTCCCCGCAGCTCGTGGGACACATCGGCGATGAAGGCCCGCCGCCATTCCTCCAGCCGCTTTCGCTCTTCCAGGGTGCGGGCCACCGCTTCGGTGGCCGTCCCCAGGGCATGGCTCAGCTGGCGAATCTCCTGAGGAAGGGAAAGATCCTGCTCCAGGGCGGCAAAGCGCTCGCCCAGGGGCCTTTCGGGATCGGAGGAGAACTCCTGGGCCAGGCCCGCCAGCTCCTCCAGGGGCCTCCCCAGCCGCCGGCTGAAGTAGGCCGCGACCCCTGTCCCCAGGAGAAAGGCCAGGAAGAGGGAAAGGATCACCAGTCTCCCCAGATCCCAGGTGAGGGCCTCCAGCCCCTCCAGAGGACGATGCAAAAAGACGGCTCCCACCACCCGGCCGCCCTGGGAAATGGGCACCGCCACGGAAAGGGTCGCCTTCTGGGCCACCGGGATCCCCCAGAGCTGGGGACTGGGGCGCCGATAGACCACCGTCTCGCCCCTCAGGACCCTGGCCACCGCTTCATCGGAAAGTCGAAACCCCACCACGTTCTCAAAGGCGGGGGTGGTGGCCAGGATCACCCCCGTGCGGTTCACCACCCAGGGCTCGGCCCCCAGAAACGGGCGCAGAAGGGAAAGGGTCCTCTGGATCTGGCGGGAAGAAGCCCCCTGGGCCAGATCGTCCTGCACCACCAGGGCTACCTGCCGGCCATCGCTCTCCAGCTGCTGGATCTGCCGGTTCTGGAGGTAATTCTGCACCAGCGGAAGGAGAAGGAGGCTCCCCAGCAGGAGGGCGATGAAGGTGAGGGCCACGTAGGAAAAAAGAAGGCGCCCGAACAGGCGGCGGGGAAAAGGGAGCCTCATCCTTCATCGCCCTGGGGATCGAAGCGATAGCCCACGCCCCATGCCGTCCTGATAAGGCGGCCCCGACCTTCTTCCCCCAGTTTCCTGCGGATCCGCCTGATATGCTCGTCCACCGTCCGCTCATCACCGTCGTAGTCCCAGCCCCAGATTCTTTCCAGAAGCTGATGGCGGCTCAGGGCCTGACCGGGGTGGCGGGCAAGAAAGAAGAGAAGATCGAATTCCTTGGGCGCCAGCACGACTTCTTCCCCCCGGTAGATCACCCGCCTCCCTTTGCCATCCAGGATGAGGTCGGGGTATTCCAGGACCATCTCTCCCTGGCCCTGGCTTCTCCGCAGAAGGGCTTTCACCCGGGCCAGGAGCTGGCGGGGGCTGAAGGGCTTCACCACGTAATCATCGGCCCCCACCTCCAACCCTTTCACCTCGTCTTCCTCCTGGCCGAGGGCCGTCAGCATCAGGATAGGCACCAGGGATTCCCGGCGGATCTCCCGGCAGACCAGCCACCCGTCCATTCCGGGAAGGAGGACATCTAGCACCACCGCATCAGGGTTCTCCTCGGCGACTCTTTCCATGGCCTGAGGGCCGTCCTCCGCTTCCACCACCTGATATCCTTCCAGGGCCAGGGTCCGCCGCAAGAGGGCGCGGATGGCGGGATCGTCTTCTACCACCAGTATCTTGATGGCCCCGCTCAAGGCACCGCCTCCTCCATTTCCCCCAGAATCACCCTCACCCGCTGGACCTGGCCCTGCCGCTCAACCTTCAGCTCCACCTCATCCCCCGGATGGCTCATCTCAAGGAAGGTCAAAAGCTGCAGGTAATCGGCAAGAGGCTCTCCGTTCCATGCCACCAGCCGGTCCCCTTCCAAAAGACCTGCCTTCTGGGCTGGGCTGTCGGGGCTGAAGCCCGCGACGGTGAGATCCAAGAGGACTTCCCCCGTCAAGAAATCCCGCCCCAGCACGCTAAAAGCCGCCCCCAGGTAAGCCCGCCTGACATGCCCGACCCGCACCAGATCTTCCACGACCCGCTGCACGGCGTTGGCGGGGATGGCGTAGCCCAAACCCTGCCCCCCACCTTCCTTCAGGGTGGTGATTCCCACCACCCTTCCCTGCATGTCCACCAGGGGGCCGCCGCTATTTCCCCGATCCACCGCGGCATCGGTCTGGATGAGACGGGTGACCCGCTGCCGGTCAAAATCGCCCAAGGTCACCTGGTTCCCCGTATACCCATAGAGGGTCGGGACGATCCCGCTAACCACCCCAAAGGTCACCGTCTTCCCCAGCCCTTCCCCAAAGGGGTAGCCCAGGGCCAGGACAGGTTGTCCCGCCTCCAGGGCGTCGGAGTCACCAAAGAGGGCCACCTTCACCGAATCGTCCAGGGTTATTTTCAGAACTGCCAGGTCGGTCAGGGGATCTTCCCCCACCAGGGTGGCCGGCACCCGTTTGCCGCTGGGCAAAAGGGCCAAAAAGAGGTCACCCCCGGACACCACATGGTAGTTGGTGACGAGAAATCCCATGGGATCGAAGAGGGTGCCGCTTCCCGCCGTGGCGGTGGTCTTCTCCCCAAAATAGCTGTTCTCCCGCCTCTGGCTGATGATTCCCACCACCGCCGGACCCGTCTGGCGGACGACCGCCACCGTGGGGGGAAGGGGGACAGCGGCGGGCGGCGGTGCTTCCACATAAGGCGGCCGTTCCAGGCGCAGGGTCCACCCCAAGTGGGGCAGGAGCCAGAGGGTCAAAAGGCTTCCCAGCATAGCCGCCGCCAGCCCATAGATAACCCAAACCCAGAAAGGAGGCCTTCCCGGCGGGGATCCCTGGACAACCGGCGGCTGCGATTGTTCCTTCATATCAGGAGGTATTTTACTTCAACGCCGGGAAGGCCGCCCTTCGCCCCCCCGCTCACACGTGACGTAGTCCTTGAAGACGTAACCTCGGCTTCCCGAAGGCAGCTGCACCTGCACCCAAAGGCCTACGGCATCGATCCAGAGACAAGGAGTCCCGTACCGCAGCACCCCCACCACCCCGTGACCAGCGCCGGGGCCGTCCCGCAGCTTCACATCCTCATCGCTGATCTTGGCGAAACAGTGGAAGGTATCGGGAAGGGGATGGAGCAAAAGCTCCAGAAAGGCCAGCTGGAACTCCTGGCTTTCCATAAGATGCTGCACCAGTTCCCGTTCGATGGTTGTTCCGGCGGCCGACGCCAGCTCTTCATAGCGGCGGAGAAGCGGCTCTTCTTCCTGGCGAAGGGCAGCTGCCAGATCCCGCACCTGAGCCACCTTGGCACCCCCTGACAGGGACATTTCTATGCCGGGGCAAGAAGGCTTAGCCCAGGGGTGGAGCGATTTCTTTCCGTTCCACCTGCTGCAAAGCTTCCTCGACCCAGTCGGCGACGGGCAGTTGGGCCTCCGCCCGCAAGACCTCTTCCAAAGAAGGCCGCGTCACGGGATGGCGGGGCAGAAAAACGTTGCAGCAATCCAGGTAGGGCCGGATGCTGATGGGATAGGTGCCGATCTCCCGGGCTTTGGCCGTAATCTCCGCCTTGTCCCAGGTCAAAAGAGGGCGCAGGATCATCAAAGGGGAAGCCTCCTCCACCGCCGCCATGCTCTCCAGGGTCTGGCTGGCCACCTGGCCCAGGTTCTCCCCCGTGATGAGGGCGCCCGCCCCTTCCCTTTCCGCCAGCTTTCCCGCCACCCTCACCATGAAACGCCGCATGAGGATGGTCCCCAGGCGCTCCGGTCCCTTGGCAAAGATCCCCTGGGAAATCGCGGTGAAAGGGACAGTGTAAAGGGGTAGGGGCCCCATCCATCCGGCCAGAACCTCGACGATGTCTTTCACTTTTTCCCACGACCAGACGGTGGTGAAGGGGGGAGTGTGGAAGTAGACGGGGATGGGAAAAAGTCCTCGGCGGGCCGCCAACCACCCCGCCACCGGGCTGTCGATGCCCCCGGAAAGGAGGAGCATCCCCTTTCCCCCGGTCCCCTGGGGAAGGCCCCCCGGACCCGGCACCACTTCTGAAAAGACATAGGCCTTTTCCCGCACCTCGATGGTGACGGTGGCCTCAGGAGCATGGATATCCACCGGCCAGTGGAGCTCCCGGGCCAGGACCCCGCCCGCTTCCCGGGCGATCTCCGGCGACGTCATGGGAAAGGACTTCCCGCTGCGGCGGGCTTCCACCTTGAAGGTGCGGGCCCCTCTCGCCCTGACTCGCTGGGCCACCCGCAGAGCTCCCTGCAAGATCGCCTCCCATTCGGCCTCCACCTCCAGGACAGGGCTGGCGGAAACGACTCCGAACACCCGCGTAACGGCCCGCAACACCTCGGGGATCTTCCCTTCTTCCGGCCAGATCCAGATACGCCCCGACGTGCGCCGGACCGCCCTGGGATCCACACCGGTGGCCCGAAGGATCTCTTTCTGCAAAGCCTTTTCGAAGTGACCCCGCAGTTGCCCCTTCAGGCCCACTTCCCCGTACCGGACCAGGATCCCTTGCCTCACGAACCTTACCTCCGCCTCCTCATGATGGGCCCCAGCTCCCGCACCGTCTCCCCCAGGATCCGGGCCGCCTCTTTCAAGTCTTCCACCGCCGTATCCCGGGAGAGGCTGAGGCGAAGGGCACTGGCGCCCCTTTCCGGGGGCAGGCCCAGGGCCCTGTGGACCCTTCCCGACTGCATGTGGCGGGTGCTGCAGGCGGAACCGGTGGAAAGAAGAACCCCCTTTTGCGAAAGGGCTTCCACCAAAACCGATCCGCCCATCCCCGCCACGGAAATGTTGAGGATGTGGGGAGCCCCTTCCTCAGGAGAAGGTCCGTTCACCGCCGCCCGGTCCCCCAGATGCTTTTG
This sequence comes from Bacillota bacterium, assembly GCA_029960865.1. Classification (GTDB taxonomy): domain Bacteria; phylum Bacillota; class Sulfobacillia; order RBS10-35; family RBS10-35; genus RBS10-35. Next base: position 8,435 of record JASBVX010000030.1, read on the forward strand.
CGTCTCCTCCCAGAGAATCATTTTCCGGGCTAGAAGATCTTCATCCCGGGATTCTACCTCGGTCAGGAGCTCCGCCGCCTTCCCCAGCCCCAGGATCCCAGGGACATTCTCCGTCCCCGAGCGCAGCCCCGCTTCCTGGCCGCCCCCAAAGAGGAGGGGCGTCAGCACGACCCCGGGGCGCTTCCACAGCACCCCCACCCCTTTGGGCCCATGGATCTTGTGGCCGCTCAGGGAGACCAGATCCCCGTAGCGAAAGGCCGGCCGCAAGGAAACCTTCCCCCATGCCTGGATGGCATCGATGTGGAAGAGGGGCTTGGGCTCCACCTCCTGGAGGATCTGACCTGCGGTCTCGACATCCTGCCACGTGCCCACCTCGTTGTTGACGAGGCCCATGGAGACCAAAAAGACGTCGGGGGTCAAAAGGGCCCGCAACCCTTCGGGGCGGAACCGGCCATCGGGATGGAGGGGGATCATCTCGACGGCGAAGCCGTGCCGCTCCAGGTGTGCCAGGGGCTGCAGCACCGAATCGTGCTCGATGGCCAAGGTCAAGATGCGCCGCCTTTTAGGAGGAGCGTTTTGGGCCGTGCCCAAAAGGGCGAGGTTATTGGCTTCGGTTCCGCCGGAGGTGAAGATGAGCTCCTGCCGTTCCACCCCTAAGGTAAGGGCGATGCGCTTGCGGGCCTCTTCCACCAAGCGGTAGGCCTCCATCCCCAGGCCATGGGCCGAGCTGGGATTGCCGAAGGCCACCGTGAGGGTTTTCTCCATGGCGGCCACCACGTCGGGATGGGGCCGGGTGGTGGCCGCGTTATCCAAGTAGATCATGGCGCCATCCCTGCCTCCCGCTGGAGGAAGTATAGCACGGAGGCTTCTTCAGGGCAGTTGAGTCCCGCCCACGGGCCGCCCAGCCTTCAGCCTGTGCCGGGCCGATGGGCTTTTCTAGGAGAGGTCCCAAACCAAGGATGACCAAGTGCGAGCCTCCACCCATCGGCCGCGGGTGAACGTCCGTGGAAGGACAAGACTCCCGGCCGATGGCATCCGTTCACGGATCTAGGGGCGTCCTTCCTCCATCAGCCTTAGATCAGCCTTGGCGCTGAAAGAGGCGAAGGAAGAAGGATCGAACCATCTGCCACAGGGATGTGGGTTTCTCACCCTCGGAGGCGGCGGAGGACGATTCCTCCGGCGACTGGGCCTGGGGTGCCCCGATTTCTTCCGTCTTCAGGATGAACCGCACATCGCCCTTGGCCCCCGCAGGCTTTCCGATAAAGGTGTCATAGCCTTCTGCCAGCTTCTGCGCTGCCTCCATGAGAGCCTGGCCCTCACGAATCTGGGCTACCCCCGATTGAAGCTCAGAGCTCATCTGGGAGGCTCCCCCTGCCAGCTCCTGAAGGCCCCCGGACAACTGGCGGGCGCCTGCGGCAGACTGGTGGAGGGCTCCCGCCATTTGACCGGCACCATCGCCTGCTGCCTGGAGGCCATCCTGGAGAACTTTAAGACTCGGGAAAGGCTGGTCCGCCCATGTTCCACCCTCAGTCAGCAGCATCAAGATTTGTTGTTCCTTGTGCAAACCTTCCAGCAAGGCCTGCAGCCTTCCTTGCAGCTGAGGATTCTCGGCGCTAGCCGCCTGGAGATCCATGGCGAGGGTCATCAGCTCCTCATGGGAGGACCGCAGCTGCTCCAGCAACATGTATTGGGCGCCCGCCGCCTGCTGCAGCTTCTGGAGGCTTTCCTGGAGTTGGCGCAACCCTAGTTCCATCTCCCCAAGGCCGGTCGAGAGGCCTGCAGCTCCTCCCTTCACCTGGTCCAAAGCGGAGGACAGGCTCTGGATCCCTGTGGCCACCTCTTCCAAAAGGGAAGGGTCCAAAGCTGTCGGGGGCAAGGGTGGCAAACCGGGAAGGAGCGTAATGGTCAAGGGGTCCAACTCTATGGCCTTCCCCGTCATCTCCAAAGTGACGGTAGCCTCGGGGTTGGGAACCACCATCCAGGTGGCGCTCAGGGTTTTCCCCGTCACCA
>JASBVX010000269.1 GCA_029960865.1 Bacillota bacterium
CACCCCGGCCCCGCCAAAGCCACAGGCCAGCCTCGCCGGCGCAGCTCTTCCACCAGATCCAGCACGTGGCGGCGCATGCCTCCCTGGGCCGCCCGCAAAAGATGGATCACCGGGGGCTTCCCCGCGTTCCTTATGGCCCGGCCGCCCCCCTTTGCGCTGCCGGGGCAGCCTCCGCCGAGAGCGCTGGCCGCCGGTTGGCCAGGATCACCCCTACGAGGACCACCATGCCCCCAGCCAGGGAGGGGAAAGAAGGCGTCTCCCCCAGGGCCGCAAAGGCCATGATCATGGCCACCACCGGCGCCAGGTAGAGGAACGATGTCACGGCTCCCGTCTGCGAGAGCTGCAGGGCCCGGTTCCACGTGAGGTAGGCCAAGGCCCCCGGGAAAATCCCCAGGTAGAGGGCCGCCAGCCAGCTCCCCAGGGAGGCGTCTGCCAGATCCTTCACGGCACCCGGAGCGAAGGGGAGCAGAAAGAAAAGGCCCGCCAAGGACGCGTAGACCGTCACTGCCGCCGGGCTATACCGGCGGAAAAGGAATTTTTCCACGATGAAAAAGAGGGAGGTGCTGAAGGCTGCCCCCACGATGGCCAGGGCCGACCAGCGCCATCCCCAGTCGCCGTTTCCCCAGGTGATCATGGCGATGCCCCCCAACCCCAGGGCCACCCCGCCCCATTGAGGAGGGCTCAGCTTTTCCCCCAGGAACACCTGGGCCAGGATGGCGGTAAAGGCGGGGGCAAAGGCGATCAAAAGGGCCGCCGTCCCCGCCGGCACCTGGATTTCTCCGAAGTTGAGGGCCGTATGGTAGAGGGCGATGCCCAAAAAGCCCGCCAAAAGGATCAGGCCCCAATCGCCTCGCCGGGGCCAGGGGATCCCCAGGAAGGGGGCGAGGAGCAAAAGAGCGGCGCCGGCCACCGCAAAGCGGAGAAAGGCCAGGGCCCCCGGAGAGAAGCTTTCCAGGCCGATGCGGATGGCGCTATAGGAGGACGACCAGAAAAGGATCGTCCAGAGAGCCAGGAAGGTGGCCTGCCGGGTCATGAGGGGAGGAATTCCCTCAGAACCGCCGGCAGGATGCCCCCATGGCGGAAGTAGCGGAGCTCCACCGGCGTATCGATGCGAGCCCGGACCTCAAAATGGAGCACCTCTCCGTCGCTCTTCCGCGCCTCCACGTCCAGCAAGCCCCCCGGCTGAAGCTTCGCCAGCCCCCGGATGGTGAAGAGCTCTTGCCCGGTAAGACCCAGGGTTTCCGCCGACTCCCCCGGTTTAAATTCCAGGGGGAGCACCCCCATCCCCACCAGGTTGGCCCGGTGGATCCGCTCGAAGCTCTGGGCCAGCACCGCCCGCACCCCCAAAAGGATGGTCCCCTTGGCGGCCCAGTCGCGGGAACTTCCCGACCCATACTCTTTCCCCGCCACCACCACCAAAGGCACCTTCTCCTCCTGGTAGCGCACGGCGGCATCATAGATGAACATCTCTTGCCCGGAAGGCATGTGGCGGGTGAAAGCCCCCTCCCGGTCGGG
>JASBVX010000270.1 GCA_029960865.1 Bacillota bacterium
AAGAAACGACCCGCTGGAAGGAAGAAGGGCCCGCCCACCGGGTCTGGCTCTGGGATTTCGGCGATGGATCCCGGGAAGAGGCGGTGGGAGCGGCTTACGCTTCCATGGAGGCGGTCCATCGCTACAAGGCTCCGGGCCATTACGTGGTGCAGGCGGAGGCCTGGGATACCGAAGACAAGCTGATCCGCCGGGTGGTCTTCCCGGTGGATGTTCAGGAGGCGGGGGAGGAACACCGGTTTCCGGTGGTGTCGGCCCTCCGGCCCCAGGTGGACCTGAAGCTCTCCGGTCCCGACGTGTGGGTTGTCGAGAGGCCGGCCACCTACCGCTTGCAGGCCGACGTGGTCTCGCCGCCCTTTGCCGAGGGGCTGGAGACCCTTTTCGACCCGGGGGAGGCCTTCCGAGTGGTGTGGACCCGGCCGGGCCCGGGATTCCCGGTTTTGGGAGGGGTGCGGGTCACGGTGACCTACCGCTTTCCCGAAGGGACCATCTACAAGGCTCGCCATACTTACGTGGTTCGGCACGAGGTGGAGGTCTTCACCACCGGTCTGGGGGGCCAGTGAGCCCTTTGGCTGCCTTTTGACAGTTTCTCGGGGCCAGTCTTATAATGGCCGCAAATGCGGGGTTGGAGGCCTGCCCCCAGGGTAGGCCTTCTTCCGTGAATGAGGGGGAATGGGGATGGCGCTGGGCAGGCCGAAGATTTCCATCCTGGGGGCAGGGGCTACAGGTACGGCGACGGCCCACTTCGCGGTGGAGCGAGAGCTGGGGGATCTGGTGATCTACGACATCGTGGAGGGCCTGCCCCAAGCCCGGGCTCTGGATCTATGGCAGGCAGGCCCCATCCGCCGATTCGATCTCTCCGTGACAGGCACCAATGACTTGAAGGACACCAAAGGATCGGACATCCTCATCATCACGGCGGGAAAGCCCCGCCAACCGGGGATGTCCCGGGCCGATCTCCTTTCGGTTAACAGCAAGATCGTGGGGGACCTGGCCCTCCAGGGTCTGCAGCATTCCCCCGACGCCTTCATCATCGTCCTGACCAACCCGGTGGATGGGCTGACCTGGGCCGTGAAGAAGAAGACGGGGCTCCACCGGGAGAGGGTCATGGGGCAGGCAGGGGTGCTGGATTCCACCCGCTACCGTGCGTTCCTGGCCCAGGCCGTGGGCGTTTCTCTGCGGGATGTGCAGGCCATGGTTTTGGGCGGCCACGGGGATGCCATGGTGCCTCTGGTGGGTTACGCCAATGTGGCGGGGATTCCTATCCGGCAGCTGTTGCCCGAGGAAACCATCCAGGCCATCGTGGAGCGCACCCGCAAGGGCGGCGGCGAGATCGTCAACCTTTTGAAGACGGGGAGCGCATCGGAAGCGCCGGGAGCCGCCCTGGTGGAGATGGCGGAAGCCATCCTGCGGGATCAAAAGCGGGTCCTTCCCGCCACGGTCTATCTGGAGGGAGAATACGGCTACCGGGATATCTGCTTGGGGGTTCCGGTGATCCTGGGCCGGGGCGGCG
>JASBVX010000031.1 GCA_029960865.1 Bacillota bacterium
GAAATCGCTGAAGCTGGTGGCGGAAAGGAGGACCTCCATGTAGCCCAGGCGTCCGCCCTTGTAGAGGGCCACCAGGCGCTGCTGCAGGAGGGCGTCATGGCGGGCCACGTCTTCTTCCTTCGCCTTCAGCTCCTTTTCCAGCTGGGCCAATTTGGCCTCTTCCTGCACCAGTTCCCGCTGCAACTCTTCGAAGCGCTTCTGCACCTGGTCCATGCGGGCCTGCAGCTTTTGCAGCTGGGCCCTCACCTCGGCGAGGCGAGCCTGGGTCTTTTTGAGTTCCGCCTGCTTTGTCTGCTTGTTCTTCTCTTGCTGCTGCAGTTTTTGCTCCAGTTCACGGATTTCTTGCAAAAGCTGATTCACCGTGGCGGCGTCGGCGGCTGCCCACACCTGGGGAGCCCCGGGGAGTGTCAGCAAAAAGAGCCCTAAAATGATAACCGTCCACCGCCGACGCCGTTCCTTGCCCGTCAAAGAGCTCCTCCTTCCTTACACCCGCAAGAATCGTCGGAGGGAAACGACGCTTCCCCCCACCCCCAGCAGGACTCCGCCCACCAGGAGCCACTGGGCCACCTGGAGAAGGACCGCATCAGGCGAAAGAACAGGAACGAAGGGCAATCCTTCCCCTACCCGCACCACCAGCCAGCTATACCCCCCCCAGGCGATGGCCAAGGCCAGCCCCGCCCCCACCAGGCCAAAGAGGAATCCTTCCAGGAGGAAGGGCCAGCGAATAAAGCTGTTGGTGGCCCCCACCAGCTTCATGATGGCGATCTCCCGCCGGCGAGCATAAATGGTGAGGCGAACGGTATTGGCCACCGTCAGGAGGCTGGCGGCCGCCAGCAGCAATACCAGTGCCAGGCCCACATTGCGGATGCCGTCGGTGAGGGCCGTCAGCCGATTGACGATGTCCCGCCGGTAGGCGACCTCTTCCACGCTCTCGATGGTCCCCAGGGCTGCCGCCACCTGGCCCATGTAGCGGGGATCGTCCACTTCCACCTCCACCGCGTCGGGGAGAGGGTTGCCGCTTTCCGCCGCCGCCTCCAAAAGGACCGAATCGGACCCCAGCTGGTCCTGCAGCCGCTGCAACCCTTCTTCCCGGGTGACGAAGGTGGCCTGCTTCACATGGGGAATCGCCTTGACTTTCCGCATCAGCTCGTCCTGCCAGGTCCGATCGAAATCCTCCACCAGATAGGCCACCATCTGCAGCTGGTTTTCCACCACCCGGGTCATGTGCTGCAGGTTCACCGCCAGGATCATGACGACGGCCAGGGCCGCCAGGGAAACGACGATGGCCAAAGCGGAAGCCAGGCTCAAAAGGCCGCCGGAGCGCACCCCTTGCCATGCTTCCCGCAAATAGTAAATCCAGGTGCTAGGCTTCATGGACATACCTCCCTGGATACTCATCGGCGACGATCCGCCCGTGCCGCAGGTGGATGACCCTCTGGCGCAGCCGGTTGACGATCCAGTCAGAATGGGTGGCCATGACCACAGTGCTCCCCCGGCGATGGATATCCTGGATCAGATCCGCGATGATGCGGGCCGTGCCGGCGTCCAGGTTGCCGGTGGGCTCGTCCGCCAGGAGGATGGCCGGGTTCAAAACGATGCTGCGGGCCAGGGCCACCCGCTGCTGCTCACCCCCGGAGAGCTCCCCCGCCCGGTTCTTTTCATAACCCAAAAGCCCCACCTGTTCCAACACCGCCGGCACCCTGCGGGCGATCTCCCGCGGGGGGTGTTCCGTCACCAGGAGTGGGAAAGCCACGTTGTCCCATACCGTCTTATCGGACAAAAGCTTATAATCTTGAAACACAACGCCGATCTGGCGCCGGAGATAAGGCACTTTCCGCATAGGGATGCGGGCCACATCCTGGCCCAAGACGATGACCTGACCGGAGGTGGGAGTCTGTTCACGATAAAGAAGGCGCAAAAAGGTGCTTTTGCCTGCCCCCGAAGCCCCGGTCAAAAAAACGAACTCGCCTTTGCCGATATGGACGTTGACGTCCAGGAGGGCGACGCGCCTGGGACGATAGACCTTGGATACGCCGATGAGGGTGATCAAAGCCCTCTTCCTTCCTCCAGTCCCCTTTGGGACAGTCTCCACTTAGCGTCCTTCGACAGAAAAAGGGGAGTTCCTTTCGCCACGCGGAAATTTGACAACTTTTCGCCAAAGGGCGGCTGGCGGTGGAGGATGGCCTCTTGAAACGGAAGGTATTGCTCCTGGCCATGGCCCTGGAACTGGGGGGAGCGGAAACCCACGTCATCACCCTCGCCCAGGGTCTCAAGGAGGCAGGGCTGGAGGTGCAGGTCATGTCGGCAGGGGGATCCCTGGCCCGCCTCTTAGGGGAAGCCGGTATCCCCCACCGGCCGGCTCCCCTCAACCGCCGTTCCCCCCTCCTCATCGCCGAAGGTATCCGCCAGGTGGCCCGGGCCATCCGGGAATGGCAGCCCCATCTCCTCCACGCCCATGCCCGCCTTCCCGCCTGGATCGCCGCCCAAGCCCGCAAAGGCACCACCCTGCCCCTGGTCATCACCTACCACGGGCTGTATCGCCACACAGGGCTCTGGCGCTACGTCAACACCTGGGGCGATGCGGTGGTGGCTATCAGCCCCGAGGTCCGCCGCCACCTGGTGGATCAGCTCCACGCCCCTGCGGAAAAGGTCCACGTCATCCCCAACGGCGTCGATACCCGCCGTTTCCAGCCGCCCCAGAGGGAACCGTCGGGGTTCCACATCGTGCACGTGAGCCGCCTCGATGAAACCATCGCCCCTGCCCTGGCTCTGGTGGAGGCCGTGGGAGAGCTCCGGGCGTCTTTCCCTGCCCTGCGGGCCACCATCGCCGGAGATGGCCGCCAGCGGGCCGCCGTGGAAGAAGCTGCCCGCGGAAAGGTGGCCATGGCCGGCGCCCTCCAGGATCCCCTGCCCCTTCTGCAAGATGCCTTCGCCGTGGTCGGGGCGGGCCGCTCCCTCCTGGAGGCGATGGCCTGCGGCCGCCCGGTGATCGTGGCGGGTCAGGGAGGCCTGGGCGGCCTCTTGACCCCCGGCAACTGGCGCTCCTTGAGTGAAACCAATTTTTCCGGCCGCGGTGTGGGCCGTCCTCTGACGGGAAAAAGCCTGGCTCAGGAGATCCGCATCCTTTTGGACGATGGGGAGATGGCCAAGCGTTTGGGGGTAGAAAACCGGCGCATTGTGGAGGAACATTTTTCTCGGCAGAAGATGCTGTCGGATCTTCTGGCCCTCTATGAACGTCTGTGGCCGCGAGAGAACATGTAAGGAGGCTCTCCCTTGATCGATGCCCATGGCCGCTTATTCGGACGGATCAACATCATCGACCTGGCAGTCCTGATCCTGGTGCTCGTGTTGGCGGGACGGACCGCCTACGGCTGGTTCGTGCAAAAACCAGCCGTGGAACAGACCCTCAGGCCCATCACCTTCCAGGTGCTGGTGGAGCGGGTCCGCCAGCCCACGGCCGACGCCTTCAAAGAAGGGGATGTGGTTTACGACGCCCGCAGCAATGCCCGCCTCGGCATCCTCAGGAAGATTGAGATTCGGCCGGCCGTCCTCTTGAAAACCAACGACGACGGCACCAAGACGGAGGTGGTGTCGGACATCTACCGGGAAGTGCTCCTGACCATCGAAGGCCCGGGCCAGGTCACCCCCACCGCTGTCATGGTCGGTCCCCTCCAGATCCATATCGGCACACCCATCAAAATTCAGAACGCCATCTGGGGTGTGGAAGGCATCGTATGGAGCATCGAACCGGGGGGATCCTCCTGAGCGGGTGGCAAGAAGCCTGGCGTGGGTCTCTCCTCCATAAGCTTTGGGCTTTCCTGGGGTTGGCCTGGAAGGAGAGTATCTTCCGCTCCCTCTTGCTGGCCGGTGGAAACTTCAGCATGAGGGCTGCCCAAGGAAGCATTTTCTACCGCCTTTACCTGGGAACCCGCTCCCTCCCCGCCTACTGGCGGGATAGCGCCACCTACCGCCTCGTCTCCTGGGTGGGGGCCAGGGCCTCAGCCCAGCAGCCCATCCTGGCGGGTAGCCTCTTTTTGCAAAAAGCGCCCCTGGAACGACTCCCCGTGTACCTGGCCCTCCTGTTCCCCTTCCTTTCCACCCCCACCCTGACCATCCTCGTCTTCCTGGGGGTCCTCCTCTTCCTCCTGGGACGCCTGGCGCGGGGGGAGAGGCTGGGACCTTTCCGGCTGCCTTATACCCTCTTTCTTCTTTTTCTGGCCTTTATGGCCATGGCCACCGCCGCCAGCGTCCTCCCGCGGGCCAGCCTCTTGAGCTTCGTCCTCTGGGTCACCTATGGCCTTCTCTTCGCCTGGACCGCCCAGACGTTCACTTTCTATCCGCAGGCCCTCAGAACCGGCCTCTGGGCCTTCTTGGGTGGCGCTTTCCTGGTGGCCGTCATCGCCCTTCTCCAAGGTTGGGTGGGAGTGGATACCTCTCGCTGGATCGACATCGATGCCAACCCAGGCCTGCGGACCCGCGTCTTTTCCGTCTTCGACGACCCCAACATGCTGGCGGCGTACCTGATCCCCACCCAGGCGGCGGGGCTTGTCCTTCTTTTGAGCGAAAGGGCGGTATGGGCGAAAGGATGCGCCTTGCTCCTGACGGGCACCGTTCTGGCGGCCCAGATCGAAACCTTTTCCCGGGGGGGCTGGGTCGCCACCCTTGTGGTGCTGGTGATCCTAGGGGGACTCTGGAAACCCCGCTACGCCCTCTTCATCTGGGGCGCCATGGCCCTTTTGGTGTTCGGGCTTTTCACCCTAGGCCCATCGGCCATCCAGGTGCGCTTCCAGTCCCTTCTGGGAGGCGGCGACACCTCCATCCAGTATCGCTTTGCCATCTGGCAGGGAGCATGGCAGATGGCCAAGGCCCACCTCTGGACGGGAGTCGGCCTGGGTCCGGCAGCCTTTGCCCTGACCTACCCTGCCTACATGCTGGCGGGGACGCTGGCAGCCCATGCTCACAACATCTACCTGGAGCTGTGGGTGGAGGCGGGACTACCGGCCTTGCTCCTTTTCCTCGTCTTTGCCGCCTCCATGGCGGTTCTCCTCTTGCGGGGCAGCCTTCGCCCCCTCCCCCTTTCGCAACGCCTTGCGGCGGCCGGGGCTCTAGCCGCCCTGGTGGGTCTCCTGGTGGAAGGCATGGTGGACAACATCTGGTTCAGCCCCCGCTCGGCCATGGCCCTCTGGTGGCTCCTGGGAGCGGGCCTGGCGGCCCAGGAAGGGAAAGTGCCATCGTGAGGATCCTCCATGTCACCAGCGACCGAGGCATCGGAGGGACCGCCCGTTACCTCAAAGGCATCCTTGCTTCCCCCGCCCTGGATCAGGATCAGCTTTTCGCCGTGGTTCCCCCGGGTCCTCTGGCGGAAGACCTGAAAGGGTCCTTGCCCCACGTCCAGGTGTGGGTGCACCCCATGCCCTCCCGCTCCTTTCACTTCCCGACGGTCCTTTCCCTCTATCGCCTGTTCCAGGAACTGCGGCCGCAGGTGGTCCATACCCACAGCAGCCTTGCCGGCCGCCTGGCGGCCTCCTTGGCGGGCGTCCCTGCCGTCTTCTACACCCGCCACGGGTTGCAGGATCGCCCCAGCGCCCAGCTGAAGGGTTTCCCCCTCGCCCTGGCCCGCCGCTGGCAACGGCGCTCCCGCCATCAGGCCCTGGCCGTCTCGGAAAAGGTGGCCGAGGAAATGCGCGGAGAAGGTATCCCTGAGGAGCGGATCCATGTCCTTTACGCCCCCATGGACCCGGAACCCTTCGCCCACCTAGAGGAGGAACGAGAGAAGGTGCGGGCAGCCTGGGGAATCTCACCCCAAGAGGTGGTGGTCCTGGGCACCGGCCGCCTGGCGGCGGAAAAACGGTGGGAAGCGTGGCTGGAAGCGGTGGCAGAAGCCCAGTACCTCCTGGACGGCCCCCCTTTGCGCCCCGTCATCGCCGGGGATGGTCCCCTCAAGGACCGCCTCGTGAGAAGGGCCCGCTCCTTAGGCCTGGACCCCTCCCTTTTTATCGGGTTCCAAAAGGATGTGCGCCCCCTCTACGCCGCCGCCGACATCTTTCTCCTCCTCTCCCTCCGGGAAGCTTTCAGCTTGGCGGTGGTGGAAGCCCAGCTCTCCGGCGTGGCCACCGTCGTGGCCGCGGAAAGCGGCGGGGGGGAAGCGGTAACGGATGGCGAGACAGGTCGGCTGGTCCCCGGAGGAAGCGCCGCCCAGGCCCGGGAAATCCTCATGGACCTGGCTCTTCATCCGGAAAAACGGCTGGCCCTGGGCCAGGCGGGCCGGGAGGCGGCCCGCCGGCGCCATGATCCTTCCCTCCAAGGGCAAAAGCTGAGGGAGCTTTACCTTCGGGCCCTCTCGCCAGGAGCCCCCTTATGAAGCATCCCCGCCTTCTCCTCCATGGGTACTACGGGTTTGGGAATGCGGGCGATGAAGCCCTTTTGTTCTCCCTCCTGCAGGAATTCCGTGAAAGGGCACCCCAGGCGGAACTGAAAGTTCTTTCGGGGAATCCCCAGCATACCCGCAGCAGTTTTGGCGTGCCTGCCGTGAACCGCTTCCACCCCGGGGAAGTGGTGAAGGCCCTTCGCTGGGCCGACCTCTACATTTTGGGAGGCGGGACCCTCTTGCAGGATGTCACCAGCCTGCGCTCCCTCCACTACTATGCGGCCGTCCTCCTGCTGGCCCGGCTCCTGGGTACCCCCAGCATCCTCTACGCCAACGGCCTGGGCCCTATCGACACGGCCTGGGGCCGTTTCCTCACCCGCCATATCCTGAAGCTTCCCCGCCTCATCACCCTGAGGGATGAGCAGTCCCTGCGCTTCATGGAGGAGCTGGGTGTCCGCCGGCCGGCGGAAGTTACCGCCGATGCGGCCCTGAGCCTCACCCTCTCCCTCCCCCGGGAGGAAGAAGTCCGCCGCCTGGCCTCCTTTGGCCTGGAGCCCAAAGGCTACGCCCTTTTTGCCCTGCGCCCCCCCGCCCGGGGAAAGGGCCTTCCTCCCGTCCTCACGGAGCTGGTCCTCAAGATCGCCCGGGAAGGCGAGCTGGTCCCCGTCTTTTTGCCCTTCCACCGCCGGCTGGACGAACCTCTGGCCCTGGAGCTCCTCGAAAAGGTAGGGTCCCGGGGAAAGATCCTCCACGTGGATCCCACCGACACCCCTTCCTTCCTCCTTCTTCTCAAGGAAGCCGGTATCGTCCTCACCATGCGCCTCCACGCCCTCATCATGGCCGCTGCCATGGGAAAGGGGGCTCTTTCCATCGTCTACGACCCGAAGGTGGAAGGGGTCGCCCGAGACCTGGGCCTATCGACCCTGGGAAAGCTGGAGGAGCTCCCGGCCACAGCCCAGCTATGGGAGCGCTACCAAACCTGGCAAAGGGAACGCCCTGCCGAGGAACGAAGGCTGCAGGAAAAGCTCCCCCTCTTGAGGGCAAAAGCCAGAAGCAATGCTCAGCGGGTTCTGGAACTCTGGGATACCCTCCGCACGAACTGAAAGAGGGCCCTCTGGCGACCCAGGCGAGAGGGGTGGCGCAAAAGCCGGTAGAGCCACTCCAGCCCCAAGCGCTGCCAAAAACGGGGGGCCCGGGAAAGGCGCCCCGACCACACATCCAGCGCTCCTCCCAGACCCATGATGACGAGAGAAGCCAGACCTTCCTTCACCTGGAGGTAGAACTCCTGTTCCTTGGGGGTCCCCATCCCCAGGATGAGAAGCCGGGCGCCTGACGCCTCGATCCTTGCCGCCAAGGCCGGCCCATGCTCCAAGGGAAAGTAGCCGTGGTGGACCCCCGCCACAGAGAGGTCAGGGAACTTTTTCTGCAAGGCCGCTGCCGCTTCCGCCGCCACCCCGGGCTTTCCTCCCAGAAGGAAGACCGGCAGGGAAGCATCCAGCCGAGCCAGGAGCGCTTCCCCCAGATCGATCCCCGCCACCCTTTGGAGAGGAGGAAGGCCCAGACGCCTCCCCGCCCACACGATCCCTACCCCGTCGGGGACGCACAGGAGGCTTTCCCGGATGACCCGGGCCACCCCTTCGTGGCGGAGGGCCGCCATGGCCATCTCGGGATTGAGGGTGGCCACGTAGCCGCCTTCCCCCGCCTGCAGCTTTTCCAGGAGGAAAGCCGCCGCCTCCTCCAAAGAATAGCCATCCACGGGAAGATCCAGGAGGGTGAACCGTTCAGCCATGGGAGACAAGGCTGTGCCGCAGGTAACTCATGATGAAAATATCGATGTCGCCGTCCATGACGGCCCGGATGTTGCCGACGCTCACCCCGGTGCGGTGATCCTTCACGAGGGTGTACGGCTCGAACACGTAAGAGCGAATCTGGTTGCCCCAGGCGATTTCCCCCACCTGGCCCCTTTCCGCCTGGAGCTCCTTTTCCCGTTCCTCGATGCGCTTTTGGGCCACCCTGGACCGCAAAAGGGTCAGGGCATGCTCCCGATTGGCATGCTGCGAACGTTCCGACTGGCAGCTGACGGTGATCCCCGTGGGCTTGTGGGTGATCCGCACCGCCGATTCCGTCTTGTTGACGTGCTGACCTCCGGGACCGCTGGAGCGGAAGAACTGGATCTCCAGATCCTCGGGATCGAGCTCTTCATCGGCCGGATCCAGGACGGGCAGGACGTCCACCGCGGCAAAGGAGGTGTGGCGGCGGCCTGAGGCATCGAAGGGGGAGTGGCGCACCAGCCGGTGGACCCCCCTTTCGCCCCGGAGATAACCGTAGGCGTAGGGGCCTTTGATGGCCAGGGTGGCCGATTTGATGCCCGCTTCTTCCCCCTCTTGGTAATCCATGACTTCCACCTGGAAGCCTTTTTCTTCGGCCCAGCGGGTGTACAGGCGCAGCAGCATCTCTCCCCAATCCTGGGCCTCCGTGCCTCCTGCCCCGGGGTGAATCGAGAGAAGGGCATCCCGCTCATCGTAGGGGCCCTGGAGCAACAGCTCCGTTTCAAAAGCATCCAGCTGCTTTTGTAGGCGAGGAAGGGATGACTCCAGCTCCGCCTGGAGGTCCCCATCGTCGGGGGCTTCCTCCAAGAGTTCCAGGAGAGCCCCGATCTCTTCCTTCTGGGCCAGGAGGCTCTGCAGGGTTTCGTAGCGACTTCTGGCCATCTTCAGCTGCCGGAGAGTTCTTTGGGCTTCCTCCCCCCGGGACCAGAAGTCGGGGCTGGCCATGGCCTTTTCATGGGCCTGGATCTCTTCTTCCAAGGAAGCCGGGTCAAAGAGACCTCCTTAATGATTCCAGGCGGGCCATCATTTCTTTCCAGTCTTCTCGAAAGGTTTCCTGCAGCATCCTCACCTCTCACCTTCCATGGCAGTGCTTGTATTTCTTGCCGCTCCCGCAGGGACAGGGATCGTTGCGCCCCACCTTTTGCACCCGCACCGGTTCTTGCTTGGGCGGCGAGCTGGGCTCGCCGGCAGGGGCCAGGGCCACGGGCGCCTGCCCTTCGGCTCCCGCCGCCAGGTTCCCCAGGCTCTGGTGGCGAGCCTGCAGCCCCCTGACAACGCTCCGCCGCTCCACCTGCTGCACCACTTGCAGGCGGTAGACCAACTTGACGATATCCTCCTGGATGTTCTGGCGCAGCTCTTCAAACATGTCGAAGGCTTCCATCTTGTACTCGATGAGGGGATCCAGCTGGCCGTAGGCCCTGAGGCCGATCCCCTCCCGGAGCCCATCCATGGCTTCCAGATGGTCCATCCACTTGGTATCGATGGTCCTAAGGGCGATCACCCGGGCCAGCTCCCGGAGATTGTCGCTCTCCAGTTCCCCTTCTCGTTCTTCCCAGCGCTGCTCCGCCTGCGACCGGAGGCGCTCCTGGATCTCCTCCGGCTCCAGGTCCTGCAGCTCGGCGACGCTGAGGCGCCCGGGCACCAGGAAGAACTGGGAGGCTGTCTCCAAAAGGCCTTCCAGGTCCCAGGTATCCGGGTGGCTGCGGGGCGGGCAGCTTTCGGCCACCCACCGCTCCAGCAGGGCGTCCACCATCCCCAGGATGACGTCCTTCATTTCGGGATCCTCCAGGAGCTGGCGCCGCTGACCGTAGATCACTTCCCTCTGCTGGTTCATGACGTCGTCGTATTCCAAAAGGTGCTTGCGGATATCGAAGTTGCGGGCCTCTACCCGCCTCTGGGCCGACTCGATGGCCCGGGTCACCAGGGAATGCTCGATCGGTTCATCTTCCTCCACGCCCAGCCGGTCCATCATTCCCTGGAGGTTTTCCGACCCGAAGAGGCGCATGAGGTCATCTTCCAAGGAGATGTAGAAGCGGCTGGAACCGGGGTCTCCCTGGCGGCCCGCCCGGCCCCGCAGCTGGTTGTCGATGCGGCGGGCCTCGTGGCGCTCGCTGCCGATGACGTGGAGGCCTCCCAGACCC
>JASBVX010000032.1 GCA_029960865.1 Bacillota bacterium
CCGGGGAGGAGATGTTCCGCCTCTACGATACCTACGGTTTCCCGTTGGATCTTTTGCAGGATGCCGCCCGCGAAGAAGGCCTCTCCCTGGATCTGGAGGGCTTTGAGGTGGCCATGGCGGAGCAGCGGCGGCGAGCCCGGGAAGACCGGCAGAAAAAGCTCCAAGAGGCCCGCTTCGGCTGGCCCGACGATCTTCCCCCCACCCGCTTCCTGGGATATGAGCGGCTGGAGGCTACCTTTGAGGTTCTGGCGGTGGAAGAAGACGAAGAAGGAGCCTGGGTCATCCTGGATCAGACGCCCTTTTATCCAGAGGGGGGCGGCCAGGTGGGCGACCGGGGGGTGCTCCGGGTGGAAGGCCGGGAGATCGCCGTCGGGGATACCCAGCGCCAGGGTGCCTGGATTTTGCACCGGGTAGGGGAGAAAGGAGCCCTTCAGCCCGGTATGGAGGGGGCGGCCCGGGTGGATGAAGGGCGGCGCCGGGCCACCATGCGGAACCACACGGCCACTCACCTTCTCCACAGCGCCCTGCGCCGCCGCCTGGGGCCCCAGACTCACCAAAAAGGCTCTCTGGTGGCCCCTGATCGGCTGCGCTTCGACTTCACGGCGCTGCGCCCCCTGACGCGAGAAGATCTGCAGGCCATCGAGGAGGAGGTCAACCGCTGGATCCTGGAGGACCTGCCCGTGACGGTGGCGGAGATGGAGCGGGAAGAAGCCCTCTCCAAGGGGGCCCTGGCCTTTTTCGAAGAAAAGTACGGCGAGCGGGTGCGGGTGGTGGGGGTAGGGTCCGTTTCCCTGGAGCTTTGCGGGGGCACCCATGTGGCCCGCTCCGCAGAGATCGGCCTTTTCCACATCCTCGGGGAGAGCGGGGTGGGGACCGGCATTCGCCGCATCGAAGCGGTGACGGCCGGCGGCCTTTTGGCGGATCTCCTGAAGAAAGAAGCCGTTCTGGAAGCGCTGAGCCGGAAGGTGCGGGCACCTTGGGAAGATCTTCCGCAACGCCTGGACCAGCTGGAGGCGGAAAAGGAGAGGCTGGAAGCGGCGCTGGAGGCCTATGAATCCCTCGTGCGGCGGCAGGAAAGGGACCGCCTCCTGGCTGAAAGGGATGGCTCCTTTGTGGTGGGGGAGACTTCGTTGCAGGATCCGGAGCAACTGAGGATGCTGGCGGAAGAGCTGCGCCAGCGCCTTCCGGAAGGAGGGGCCCTTTTAGGAAGCATCGCGTCGGGGCGGGTCCTTTTGGTGGCGGCGTTGAGCCCTGAGGCGGTGAAAGGGGGTCTCCACGCGGGAAAGCTTTTGGCGGAGGTGGCCCGGGAAGTGGGAGGAGGGGGCGGCGGCCGCCCGGATTTTGCCCAGGCTGGAGGGAAAGATCCCCAGGCTCTGCCCAAGGCCCTCCAAAAGGCGCGGGAGCGTTTGCACGCCAGAAGCCCTAAGCCATGATCCCTTTTTCCGATGATGCACCCAGGAGGGGTACACCCTGGCTGACGTGGGCCCTGATGCTTTTGAACGTCTATGTGTTTTACCACGAGACCCAGCTCTCGGGGCCGGAACTCTACGCCTTTTTTCGGCAGTGGGCGGTGGTGCCCATCGATTTCTTCACCCTATCCCCTCCCTGGATCACCCTCGTCACGGCCATGTTCCTTCACGGGAGCTGGCTTCACCTTCTGGGGAATATGCTCTTTCTCTGGGTGTTCGGGGATAACGTGGAGGGACGGCTGGGGCCTTTGCGGTACCTTTTGTTCTACCTTTTGACAGGCGTTCTGGGAAACGCCCTCCATGTGATAACCCATCCCGATTCGCTCCTTCCCGCCCTGGGGGCCAGCGGGGCTGTGGCGGGGGTCCTGGGGGGATACTGGGTGGCCTTTCCCGGCGCCCGGGTGCGAGCCCTCCTCTTCTGGGATTTTCGTCACCGTCATCCGGCTGCCGGCCTTTTGATGCTCCTTTACTGGTTTTGCTCCAGGTGGTGGGGAGCTCAGCGTCTTTCAGCAGCCGGGAAGCGAGACGGTGGCCTATTTTGCCCACATCGGAGGCTTTCTGGCGGGGGTTCTTCTCATGCGCCTTTGGGGAAGGAGGAATCGTCCGTGGCAGGGCGCATACTAGCCTTGGACTTGGGATTTCGCCGGGTGGGGACGGCCCTCAGCGACCCCTTAGGCCTGACGGCCCAGGGAGGGCCTGTCTTGACGCGGAAGGAACCGGGGGAGGATTTTCTCTGGGCTCTGCCCCTGGTGATGGAGCTGGTGAAAAAAGAAGAGGTGGTGGAGGTGGTGGTGGGGATCCCTCGCCATCTTCACGGCGAAGAAGGGGTCATGGCCAAGGAAGCCCGGCGCTTTGCCCAGGCTTTGGAGGAAGCGGGGATCCCCACAGTCCACTTCGATGAGCGCTGGACCAGCCGCCAGGCAGAGCGAATCCTTTTGGAAAGGGATGCGTCCCGGCGGGATCGACGGCGCCTGCAGGACCGGATTGCGGCCATGGTCCTTTTGCAGACTTACCTTGAAAGCCGTCGATTTTCAACTGGACAAGGGCTGCAAGAGACTGGAAACTGGGAGGGAAAGGGGCCGGGTTGACGAGGGACACGAAGGATCTTTATATTGGGAACTCTCTGGGATAGACTACGTCTGTAGCAGGAGCCAGGAGGTGGCATGGATGGCAGAAGATCGTCACCAACACAATGAGGATGAAGAGTTTCTCTTTATTGAGGAAGAAGAGGACACCCAGATCGTGATCACTGACGATGAAGGGCATGAGCATACCTTTGACATGGTGGATGTCCTGGAGGTGGACGGCCAGCAGTATGTGGTCCTGGCCGAGGAGGACAACGACGAGGAGGCCATCGTCATGCGGGTGGATACCGACGAAAAGGGCGAAGAGGTCCTGACCAGCATTGAGGATGAGGCGGAGTTCGAGCGGGTGGCCAAGCGCTGGGATGAGATCCAGGCGGAGTGGGAAGAAGAGGACCTGGACGAAGAAGAAGAGGATGAGGATCTGGACGACTTCGACGAAGACGACTTCGAGGACGACGAAGATTTTGATGATGAGGACGAAGACGAAGAGGACTGACGCTTTAGGTGGGTGCTGATTTGGAAAAGAGCCGGGAGCCCAGGAGACGCCTTTGGCCCTGGGTTCTTGGCGTTTTGGGCCTTTTGGTGCTTCTCTTTGGCCTAGGAGCCTGGTGGGCCTGGCAAGAGGCGGCGGTAAGGCTGGCTCCCCTCGATCCGGGGAACGGCTCTCAGGTGGTGGTCCAGATTCCCCCGGGGGCCAGCACCCAAGCAATCGCCGATCTCCTTTACCAAAAGGGGATCATCAAGGATCCCTTGGTCTTTCGCCTTTATGTCCGCTGGAAGAAGGAAGACGGCCAGCTGCAAGCAGGCTGGTACGGTCTTAGCCCTTCCCAGGATGTGGCCTCGTTGGTGGAGATGCTGCGCCGGGGAGAGGTGCTGCAGTTCACCTTCACGGTTCCGGAAGGAAAGACGGTGGCGGATATCCGGGAGATCCTCCTTAACTTTTGGCCGAAAGAGGAAGTGGATGAAGCCTTGCGGGACACCCACTGGCTGAAAGAACCTCCTCCCCCGGATGTGAAAGAGCCCCTGGAGGGGTACCTCTTTCCCGAGACCTATCGTTTCCCCTATGGGACTCCTGTGGAGGAGGCGGTGGGGAAGATGGTACAGGAAACGTACCGCCGTTTCACCCCCGAACGGGAAGCGAGGGCGAAAGAGCTGGGGCTTAGCCTCCATGAGGTCTTGACCCTGGCCTCCATCATAGAAAAGGAGGCTCGCTTTCCCCAGGATCAGCCCAAGATCTCGGCGGTGTTCCACAACCGCCTGAAGCTCAACATGAAGCTCCAGGCGGATCCTACCGTGGCCTATGCCCTGGGAAAGCCGGGGGATCAGCTGACGACGAAAGATCTGCAGGCGGAGGTGCCTTACAACACCTACGTCTACGGAGGCCTTCCCCCGGGCCCCATCGCCAGCCCCGGCGATGGGGCCATCGAGGCGGCCCTTTATCCTGAAGATTCACAAAATCTGTATTTTGTGTCAGCACCGGATGGCACGACATACTACGCCAAGGACTACGCCGCCCACCTCCGAAACGTGCAAAAGGTGCGACAGGAAAGCCGGCGCTGAGGCTGGCACCTTTTGCAACCATTGCTAGCTGGCCGAGAGGTAAACCTTTGACGCCAAGAATCGCCCAGGGCAGAAGGTTTTCGCCTTGGCTATCATGGGGCTTCTTCCTTTTTTTCATCTCATAGAAGCTTTGGACCCGATGCACACTCCTTGACGGAGGGGATACTCATGCGCAAACGTCGCCACTGGGCGATGGGCGTAGTCCTGGCTTTAGCCCTGACTTTGACGAGCTGCACCTGGGTGACGGGAAGGGGCCCGGCCCAGCAGCCCCAGACAGGGACCAACAACACAGCCACGGGCCTGATACCGTCAAGGTTGCAGATGAATACGGCTCTGGCTACGCTCATCAGCTGGCGTGACTTACAGACGCTGAATCCAAAGCTGGAGACTTACGGAGGCGGGGGACGGGATCCTCAATCGGGGGCACAGCTCTATGGCCCTACGGGTATCACTCCCGGTAAGACGGGGACCACCGGCACCACAGGTACCACCGGTACCTCTCAGGGGATGACCGGTACGACCGGCACGACGGGGGCCAGGGGTACGACGGGCACCTCCGGGACCACAGGAACCACAGGAACCACAGGAACCACAGGCACCACCACCAACCGGGGGACGGCCACCACGCCGGGGACGCCTCCGGCTGGGACTGCCACCGGTAACCAAACAACCCCGGGAGCAACGGGAGCCCCGGTGGCTACCACGGCCACCGGCGACGAACCGGGCCTCTGGGTGATCGTAGGCTCGGGGGGCGAAGTCATCGGGGTGCGGGCTGTGATGCCCTCGGGGACGGAAACGAAGCCCTGGTTTGACCAGAATACCGGCAATGCCACAGGTACTGCCGGAACGACGGGAACCACTGGAACTGCCGGAACCACCCGCGGAACGACCGGCACCACCGGGACCACCGGGACGACAGGTACGAGGGGAACCACCGGGACGACCGGGACCACCGGCACGACCGGTACGACGGGGGTGACCCCCGGCACTACCGAGGGAACGGTGGGGACGACCAGCGGGACCATGGGTCCCAGCCAAACCGTCTACTTTACCGATCGGCGGGCTGGGACGAGCGGTACCACCACGGCTCCTGGAACTGCGGGTACCACCACCGGGACCACTCGCGGCACCACGGGAACGAGCGGTACCACGGGCACAACAGGAACCAACCGGGGTACCACGGGCACGACGGGAACGACAGGTACCACCGGGACCACCACCGCTCCTGGTACCACCGGACCCAATACGGGTACCGCCACCACCACCGGGGCATCATCGGCTTTGCGGAAGTGGAGCGAATTCGTGAAGCTGAATCCCGCCTGGAAACAGGCCCGCAAGGTCGGGACTTTCAGCCCGTCCAAGGGGGACCAGTGGGGGTTTGAGGGCCCCGGCCTCATGGCTCTGGTCAACCGGGACGGCGGGGTGGCGGGCTTCATGGCCTGGATCCCGGCGGCTCAAGACGGAAGCGACTGGCGTCCCCACTACGACCAGGTGGAAGGAAAGCCGGTGTACGACCCCAGGAGCCGCAGCTACTACTGGACCCAGACCATCTTCTTCATGCTGCCGGAGGCCATCCGCTGAGGGGGAGCGGGGGGAACTCCCTCCCCCTCTTTCTTCTCACCTGAACCTTTCCGGATCTAACGGTTTTGCTGCCCCAACGTCTTGCAACGACGCCCGGGGAAACTTGACCCTTGACCGCCAACTGGCGGAGTAGTAGCTTTTGGAGTACCTGGCGAATAGTTCCATATGATAGGCGGAACGCCCGCTGGGAAATGCTGCGGGGAAATGCTGCTCGATGGCGTGGGTGCCGACTCTCTGCCGGAGGGCCGAGAAGCAGCTCGCCCGCCGACCAAAGGGGGAGTTCCCGGTCATGGCCCGTCACCTGGTTACTGCCGTTGGTTTTGGCCGCCCTGGTTTTTCTTTTGGGCTGCTACAGGGGAGAGTCCTCCCAGGCCCAAGACCTCCCTTTGGAGGGCATCCTCGCCGGGTTTAGCCCCGTCGACGAAGCAGGAAGCAACCGGGACAGTATCCCTTCGGGATATTTGTCTATGAGTTGCAGAACGGAAGGTGAAAGTTTTCACACAAAGGCCGAATCTTAACGGAAAGGAGGTTAAGTTAAGCTGGAGGTGGAGGTTTAACGGTGGCAAAGATCCTGGTGCTGGAAGATGACGGGGATATCCGTCATATTGTGACGGGAGCTCTGGAGAAGGCCGGGTTTCAGGTGCTGGCGGCCGACAATCTCCGGGAGGCCCAAGCCCTTTTCACGAAGGAAGCCCCGGACCTGGCGGTGGTGGATCTCCTTCTCCCCGATGGTCACGGGTTTGATTTTGCTCGCCTTGTCAGGCGCTTTTCCGACCAGGTGGGCATCGTGATCCTGACGGCCATTTCCGAGGAGGCCGATCTGGTGGCAGCTCTGGAGATCGGGGCAGATGACTACATCGTGAAGCCCTTTCGTACCCGGGAGCTGGTGGCCAGGGTGAGGGCGGTGTTGCGGCGGCTGGCCCCCGATACGTCTCCCGATTTGACGCCCCGGCCGGGTTTGCGCCTGGACGCCACCCGCCATGTTCTCCAGCTGGACGGCGCTGAGATCCATTTGACGGCCATGCAGTTTGGCCTTTTGGCGGCCCTGGCGGAAAGGCCGGGGGTGACCTTTTCCCGGAGGGAGCTTTTGGAGCGGGTCTGGGGCCCTGATTTCTACGGGGATGAGCGGACCGTGGATGTTCACATCCGCCACATCCGGGCGAAGCTGGAAGCGCTGGGGCGGGAGGATCTCATCGAGACGGTGAGGGGATCGGGTTACCGCCTGGGGGTGTGACCGTTTAGCTTTTTCTTCTGGATCGTTTTCATGGTGGCGGCGGTGGCCGCCTTTTACCTGGGGATGCGTCGGGAAAACGAGCGCTGGCGGGTCCTCTTTTTCACCGGTCGCCAGCTTTTAGGGGAAGATCTGGTTGATCCTGAAGAGCTGGCGGATCACCTGGCCCAGGCGTGGCAGGCCCTCCAGGGGGACCGGGAGGAAACCAAGGCCCTTTTGCGGCGCCTGGAGCGGACCTTGGATGCCTTGGAGGAAGGCATCCTGTTGCTCGACCGGGAAGGAAAGCCCCTTTATATGAACCGGCAGGCTGCCCTCTGGTGGGGGGAGCTGCGGTGGCGGCGGCTGGGCGCCCATCATGTGGAGCTTTTTCCCTATCACACCCTCAATAGCGCCCTATCCGCTAGCCGCCGGGAGGGAACGGTGAAAGAGGTCATCCAACCTCTGCGGGAGGGTCCCCTTCTGGAGAGCCGCTTCATCCCCCTGGCGGAGGGAGGCTTGTTGGTGGTGCAGCAGGATATCCGGGAGCGGCGGGCGGTGGAGCGGATGCGCCGGGAGTTTGTGGCCAATGCTTCCCATGAGCTGCGCACCCCCCTCATGGCCATCCAGGGATATGCCGAGGAACTTTTGGATCAGGCGGAGGAGAAGGAACGGCGTCCTCTGGAAAGGATCCTTTGGAATACCCAGCACATGGCCCGCATCATCGAGGATATGCTTCTTTTGGCCCGGGTGGAGAGCTTTGAGCAGCCCTTTCACCTGAGTCCTTTGGATCTGGCCAGGCTCGTGGAGGAAGAAAAGCCTTTCTACGAAGATCTTTTCAGAAACCTCACCCTGGAGACCCAGCTGGAAGAAGCTTTTTGCCTGGGAGATCCGGTGCAGCTGGGGCATGTGTTGCGCAACCTTTTGTCCAATGCGGCTCACTATACCCCTGAAGGGGGAAGGGTGTGGGTCCGCACGGGCATCCGGCAAGATGAAGAGGGGAAGAGGTGGGCTCGCCTGGAGGTGGAGGATACGGGCCTGGGGGTGCCCGCCGAAGATCGGGAGAAGATCTTCGAGCGGTTTTACCGGGTGGATCGGGGGCGCAGCCGCCAAGCCGGCGGGACGGGCCTGGGGCTGGCCATCGTGAAGCATATTGTGGGGCGCCATGATGGCCGGGTGTGGGTGGAGGGAAGGGCGGGCGAGCCGGGAAGCCTTTTCGTGGTGGAGATACCTTTTCAAAAAGGGCCCCATGGCGGATGAAGATAGGCCGGTTGGTACTGTGGCAGAGGATAAAGTTGAGTTAAGCTCTCGGAAAGGAAGGAGATGCATGATGAAACGGTTTGTGTGGCTGGGTCTGGTGGCCCTCCTCGTGGTGGGGGTGGCCGCGGGCTGTGGCGGGACGAAGCAGCCGGCGGCCCAGACGGACGGTGTGACCATCGAAGCCGGTCCGGGGCTGAAGTTCACCCCTAAGACGGTGACGGTGAAGGCGGGCACCACCGTGACGTGGGTCAACAAGGACACCATGGAGCATGACGCCGCCAGCGGCAAGGTGGAGAACGGCCAGGTGGTGCTGGATGGGTACTTCCGGTCGCCCATGTTGAAACCGGGGGAGAAGTGGTCCTTCACCTTCGACAAGCCCGGGACCTATCCCTATGTGTGCACCGTGCCGGGCCATGCCCAGGGGGGCATGGTGGGGGAAATCGTCGTCGAGCCCTAAGGATAGGGCCTTTTGGTCTAGGGGAGGCGGCCTTTCGGGGAAGGGCCGCCTCCCCTTTTGGTTTGGGGAAAAAGGGTCGAAGGGCAAGGCCGGAGTGCTCTACAGGAATGATCCCTCCCCCCTTAGGGTGAAGAGGAAGGAGGGAACGTTATGCTGGATGCAGTGCTTTTGAGCCGGATCCAGTTCGCCACCACCATCGCCTTCCACTTTCTCTTCGTGCCCCTGACCCTGGGGCTGGTGATCCTGGTGGCCATCATGGAAACCCTCTACAAGAGGACCGGCAAAGAGCTCTACTACAAGATGGCGGAATTCTGGGGGAAGATCTTTCTCATCAACTTCCTCCTGGGGGTAGTGACGGGGATCACCATGGAGTTCCAGATCGGGACCAACTGGTCCATCTACTCCCACTTTATGGGGGATATCTTCGGTGCTCCCCTGGCCATCGAAGCCATGGTGGCCTTCTTCCTGGAATCGACCTTCATCGGCGTCTGGGTCTTTGGGCGCCACAAGTTCCCGAAGCTCCGGTCGCTTAGCATGTGGATGGTGGCCTTGGGGACGACCCTTTCGTCCCTTTGGATCATCACCGCGAACGGGTTCATGCAGCATCCGGTGGGGTATGAGCTTCTCCCCGACAAAGTGATCTTGAACGACTTCTGGGCCCTTATCCTCAATTCCTACGCCTGGCGGATTCTCATCCACACCCTGGGGGCCAGCTACGTGGTGGGCGGCTTCTTCGTGATGGGAGTCAGCGCTTATCATCTCCTGCGCCGTCCCCAGGATGAGGTCTTCAACACCTCCTTCCGCTTCGGCCTGATCCTGGCCCTCATCGCCGCCACCCTGCAGCCCGTCACGGGCCACATCTCCGCCACGGCGGCGGTGGTGGACCAGCCTGCCAAAGCGGCGGCCATGGATTCCATCTGGCAGTCGGGCCCGGATCAGCCCTACTACCTCTTCGTGGTGCCCAAGACGGACAACACCGGGAACCTCATCGAGTGGGGAAGGATCCCCTACCTGGGAAGCCTTCTCTACACCGACAGCCTCAGGGGCTATGTGCCCGGCCTGGACAGCATCGCGCCTGAAGATCGGCCGCCCGTCTGGGTGGTAACCTGGAGCTTCCGGACCATGGTATGGCTGGGGTTCCTCTTCCTCGGCGCCACCTGGTACGCCTTCTACCTGGTGCGGAAGAAGAAGCTCCTGGATAAACCCTGGCTCTTGAAGTTCTTCCTCTATGCCATCCCCCTTCCCTATGTGGCCACCCTCTTGGGGTGGGTGGTGACGGAAGTGGGGCGGCAGCCCTGGATCGTCTACGGCCTCATGAGGACGGCCGACGCCGTGAGCCCCCTTCCCCCAGGTCAGATCCTCTTCACCCTCATCGGACTGGTGGTCTTCTATGGCACCCTCATCGTGGCCGACATCATCCTCATCGCCCGGACGGCCAAGAAGGGTTACGAGGGCATGGAAGAGGAGCCGACGAGCCAACCGAAATTCCCGGCGACCCTGGCGGTGGGCCACCGCTGAAGAAAGGAGGAGATAGGCATGTGGC
>JASBVX010000033.1 GCA_029960865.1 Bacillota bacterium
ATGTGAGTAAGACTATGAAACTATATCCAAGTTTTATTTAGCAGTTGCGAACCCCACCAGATCGCCCCCCATGCCGATGCCGGCCTGACGGCCTACCATGCGGCCAAAAAGGCAGCCCAGCACCTGGAGCCGGGGGATTTCGCCGTTCTCATCGGGTTTGGCGGCCTGGGGCATATCGGGTTCCAGGTCCTGCGCTCCCTTTCCTCTGCCCGCCTCATTGTGGTGGATCGTTCGCCCCTGGCCTTGGAGCTGGCGGAAGAGCTGGGGGCGGAGCACCGGGTCCAGGCGGGGGAACACGTGGTGGAAGAGGTCCTTCGCCTCACGGGTGGGAGGGGGGCCGAAGCCACCTTGGATTTCGT
The DNA here is from genome assembly GCA_029960865.1 of Bacillota bacterium. Lineage (GTDB taxonomy): Bacteria > Bacillota > Sulfobacillia > RBS10-35 > RBS10-35 > RBS10-35. The sequence continues at coordinate 360 of JASBVX010000033.1, forward strand.
CGGAGAGGAAGGCGCCATCGAAATGGGCCTCGCCATGACGAAAAACGCCGGTTCCTATTACGTCATCGGTTATGGAGGCAAGGTGGAGGTCCCTTCCATTGACCTCATCTTCAGCGAGAAGAACATCATCGGGAACCTGGTAGGCACCTACACCGACCTGATGGAGCTGATGACCCTGGCGGGGGAAGGAAAGGTCCACCTGGCCACCACCACCTATCCCCTGGATGAGATCAACCGGGCCATCGCCGATCTTCACCACGGGAAGATCAAGGGCAGGGCTGTTCTCGTCCCCTGACGTCTAGAGGAGCCAACCCGGAAACTGGTTCCCGAAGGCCTCCTTCACCGCATGGTGGGCCGCCTCGATGGCTTTTCGGTCGTCGGGATGGAGGATGCGGGAGATGGATTCCACCTTCTGGGCCACGGTAAAGGTATCTTCGACCGCCAGGAGGACGGGAACCTCCTTCTCCTTGGCCCGGCTCAGGACGCGGGCGTCGGGCTCGTTGCCCCCCGTCAAGATCAGGAGAGAAATGTCGGTCTCCAGGGCGGCCAGGGCCACATCGGCGCGGTCGCCCCCTGTAATGACGCCTACATGGGGATAACGGCGGAAATAACTCAGGGCCCTCTCCGCCGTCATGGCCCCGATGAGGAGATGTTCCACCGGGCGATCCAGGCGGCCTTCCACCAAAAGCCGGCCAGCGGTCATCTGCAGGTAGACGGCGGCGTTGGGCGCGCTGAGGGTAGTGTGGTAGGGGATGGACCCCAGATAGGGCACCTGATGCCGTTCTAAAAGAGGCCGGTAGATCTTTTCCACCCGCTGCGTTTCGTGGGGTTGGACGCTGTTGAAGAGGACTCCGGCCACCGGTACTCCTTTGCTTTGGGCATATCGGGCCACCACCAGGACCTGTTCTACGGCCCGGTCGCCGTCGCGGGGCCGGACAGCATAGAGGACGGGATAGCGGAAGTATTCCATGAGGCTCCACGCATCCAAACCGGCTGAAGCCAGCTTCCAGAGGCTGGTGGGGCCATCCACCAGCAAGGCATCCCGGCCCGAGCGGGCCTTTTCCAGGACCCCATCCAGGACAGCTTTGGAGAAGGGAGCCTCTTCCTTGAGGTAGCGGGATTCCAACGGAAAAGGACAGATGGTTTCCAGATCCCGGTCGAGCCCCAGCGCTTTTTGCATCAGCCGCGCGTCGGCATCCTCTCCGAATTCAGGCACCATCCAGTAACCGATGGGCTTCAGGTATCCCGGCTTTTTCCCCATCTCTTTCAGCCACAGGGCCAGCCCCAACAGAATGGCCGTCTTGCCGCTCCCAGGACGCCCCAGGATAAAGACGCCCTTTCCGTGTTCCCCTGCCATGATCTCCACCTTCCCTTCACTGAATAGTCATTTTCGCATCGACGACCCAGGCTCCTTTTTCTCCCACGAGAACAGGGTTGAGGTCCATCTCCAGGAGCTGAGGGAACCCCTGGAGCATGAGGGCCACCTTCTGCAAAAGATCCAGGAAGGCGCCCTCGTCGGCGGGGGGAGAACCCCGGAAACCCCGCAAAAGGGTGCCCAGGCGGGTTTCCTGGATCATCTGGGCGAGATCCCCGGCGGTGACGATCTCCACCAGCCGAAAGGCGGCTTCCTGCAGAAGGTTGACGAAGATGCCCCCCAACCCCACCACCAAAAGAGGTCCGAAGGTGGGGTCGCGGGTCATGCCCACCAGAGCTTCCACTCCCTGGGGCAGCATCCTTTGAACCTCCACCCCGTAGAGGGCAGCTCCGGGAACGCGGCGCTCCACCCCCTCCATGATGGCAGTGTAGGCCTTTTCCACCGCCCTGCGGTCCTTGAGGCCGAGCTGCACCCCGCCCACATCGGATTTATGAAGGATATCCGGGGAAGAAATCTTCAATGCCACTGGATAACCCAAGGTCTCCGCCGCATCCCCCGCTTCCTTGGCGGAAGTGGCCAGGCGGGCTGCCGCCACCGGTATTCCGAAGCTCTCCGCCACGCGGAGGGCTTCCGCCGGCAGGAGGACCTTCCGGTTTTCCCCGGCGGCCTTCTCCAGCACCTTCTGGGCCGCGGCGGGAAAACTCCATCCCTTGGGCAGGGCCAAAGGGTCCGCCGCCTCCTTTTGCCGCTCAAAGCCATAGCGATAAAGGCGGGCCAAGGCCCCCACCGCCTCCTCGGGGAAGGCGTAGGTGGGAATCCCTCCTTTTTGCAGAAGGGCGGCTCCCTCCGCCACCCCCTCTCCCCCCATGAAGGCCGCCACCACCGGGAAGTTCCCCGGGTTCTTGTGGAGGAGGACGTCGGCGGTTCCCTGAGGATCGGCCGTATCGGCCGGACAAAGGATGACCACCAGCCCGTCCACGTGCGGGTCGGAGGTGAGCAGTCCAAAGGCTTTTTCGTAGCGGGCGGCATCGGCGTCACCCAAGACATCCACCGGGTTTTCCACGCTGGATTCGGCGGGGAGGAACTGGCGCAGCTTTTGTTTGGTGTCCAGGGCCAGCGGTGCCAGCTGCAGCTGTTCCTTTTCCACCGCGTCGCTGGCCAGGATCCCGCCCCCTCCCGCATTGGTCAGGATGGCCACCCGCTTGCCCTTGGGATAGCGGGGGGAGCGAAAGGCCCATGCCGAAAGGAAGAGCTCGTCCATGGTATCCACCCGGACGACGCCCGACTGGCGCAGGGCCGCTTCGTAGGCGCGATCGGAACCGGCCAGGGCGCCGGTGTGGGAAGCAGCAGCTTTGGCGCCCGCGGCGCTTCGCCCCGATTTCAGCACCACCACGGGTTTTTCCCGCGTGACCCGGGAGGCCACCTGCAGAAATTTTGGCCCCCTTTTGATGTCTTCCAGGTACATGAGAATGACACGGGTCTGGTCATGGTGGAGGAGATTTTCCAAAAGGTCGGTTTCATCGACATCGGCCTTGTTGCCGATGCTGGCAAAGCGGGAAAACCCCAGGTTGGTGCCCAGGGCATAATCGAGGATGGCCAGGAGGAGGGCGCCACTCTGGGAAATGAAGGCCACATCCCCTGCCGGGGGGAAACCGGCGGCGAAGGTGGCGTTGAAGGGCACGTGCATATCCATGGTGCCCACCACGTTGGGACCCAAAAGGCGCATGGAGTATTGGCGCACCACCGACAAAAGCTCTTCTTCCCGCTCTTTGCCTGCGGGACCGATCTCGCGAAAGCCGGCCGTCAGGACTAAAAGGCCGCCAACCCCGGCATCGCCCGCTTCCTTGGCGATCTGAACCACCTTCTCCGCCGGCACCGCCACCACCGCCAGGTCGATGGGGCCTTCCGCCTCCTTGGCCGCTTGCAGGGTGGGGTAGATGGGGAGATGGTCCCATTGGCCACCCTTGGGGTTGATGGGGAGAATCTTTCCCCGGTATCCGCTTTGCACCAGGTTCTGGACCACCATGTGGCCCACCTTGCGGGGATTGAGGGAAGCCCCCACCACGGCGGTGGCGCGAGGAGAGAAAAAGATATCGAGATTCATCATTCGCCGTCCCGGCCCCCTTTCAGACGCTGTCTCACTTCCGTCACGCGGCGCCGGTATCGGCGTCCGTGGGCATTTTGCATCCACCAGAAGAATCGCCAGTGGGGCAGCTCCAGCAGCGGATGGAGCCAGAAGTTTTCCGGCACTTCCCCCTGGGGCTGAGGTTCCCCCACATCGATCCGGGTGACGACGATGCCGAAACCTTCTTCGGGAGGCCGCTCCGCCATGACGGTGCCGTCCCGCTCCACCACCTGGGCCGAGGCGATGTAGCGGGTCCGGTAAGGGGTACCCAGGGCCCAGCTTCCCCGGACTTGCCCGCACCAGTTGCCGTGGATGATGGGGGCTCCCACCAGGCGGCTGAAGGTGGGGAGGGCGTTCTGCCATAGCGCCACGTTTTGCCGGTGAAGCCACCTCCAAAGGGGCGTGCCCGGGAGATTCTCCGGCACGTCCCACCAGCAGCTGCCTCCCACCACCAGGCGAACGTTCCCGCGAAGCCGTCGGGCGGTGCCGGCGCGGAGAAATTCCCAGCAAAGGGCTGCCCCTACGGGACCCAGGGGACTGCGGATGAGGCCTTCGTCTTCACCCCCCTCGTACCAGGCGTTTTCCCACATGGTGGGGATATCCTTGTCGTGGTAACCCAGTAACCCCGAGGGCCCCATGAGCACGAAGCGGTTTCGCAAGGCCCCTGAAGGCAAGCGGACGATCCAGGAAGCGCCGATGGTCAGATTGAGGAGCCGGGCCTGTTCTTCCAGCCAGGCGTAGGTGGGTCCCGGGAAGGGCTCGATGGCCGCCCCTACCGACGGATGAAAGGCCATGGCGGTGGTCAGAAATTCGGGGAGGGCCACCCATTGCGCCCCCAGGGCGGCAGCTTCCTTCAAAGCTTCCTCCGCCTGCTGCAAGTGATACAGGCGGTTTCCCAGACGCGCTTCCAACTGCACTGCCGCCACCTTCAAGCGCTCCACGGTGCCACCCTTTCCGGCACCTATTGTGCCATATCCTGGTTTTTACGGCAGCCCCGGAAGGATTTGCTGCCAATGTGGGCGAAAGGGACGAACGAATGTGAAGAAAGAGAAAAGGAGGCGAACGACTTGCAACGGAAACGGGCCTTTTGGATTTTACTTTTGGGCATGGCCCTGGTGCTGACGGCCTGCGGCGGCTCCGCGACCTCTCCCACGGGCCAGGGGACAGACGAGGGCACAGCTCCGCAGACGCAGCAAGTCCTGGTATGGGGTCGGGGCGGCGATTCCGTTTCTTTGGATCCCGCCAACGTCACCGACGGCGAATCCCTCAAAGTCACCATTCAGATCTTCGATACCCTTTTGCGCTTTGAGGGGGACACCACCAACGTTGGGCCCAGCCTCGCCGAAAGCTGCCAGCCCAATCAAGACGCCACCGTCTTCACCTGCACCCTGCGCCAAGGGGTCCAGTTCCAGGATGGGACGCCCTTCAACGCGGATGCGGTGGTCTTCAACTTCGACCGCTGGCGCAAGACCGACAACCCCTACCGGTTCCCAGGGGAGAACTTTGCCTATTACGAATATATGTTCGGCGGTTTTGACAACGATTCCATCATCCAGGACGTCAAGGCCCTCGATGAATACACCGTCCAGTTCCAGCTCAAAGAGCCCTTGGCTCCCTTCCTGCAGAACATCGCCATGCCGGCCTTCGCCATCGCCAGCCCCGCAGCCATCCAAGCCTATAAAGAATCCTTCGCGCAGCATCCTGTGGGGACCGGGCCCTTCACCTTCGTCAGTTGGGCCCCGGATGACCGGATCGTCCTCGCCCGCAACGACCAGTACTGGGATACGCCCGCCAAGCTGGATCAGCTCATCTATCGGGTAATCCCCGACAACGGCGAGCGCCTCCTGGAGCTGCAGGCCGGTACCATCCAGTTCGCCGACGGCATCAATCCCGCCGATGTCAGCGTGATCAAGAGCGACCCCAACTTGCAGCTGTTCATCCGCCCGGCCAATGACATCGGGTACATGGCCATGAACATGGAGAAGAAGCCCTTCGACGATGTTAGGGTGCGGTTGGCCATCAACTACGCCATCAACAAAGATGCCCTGGTCAAAGCCTTCTATGGGGACCTGGGGCAGGTGGCCAACACCCCCCTGCCGCCCAAGATGTGGGGCCATGACAGCGACCTCAAGTATCCTTACGACCCGGAAAAGGCCAAGCAGCTTCTGGCGGAAGCCGGATTCCCCAACGGCTTTGAGACGGAGCTCTGGGCCATGAGCAATCCCCGGCCTTATTTCCCCGAGCCGCAGAAGATGGCCGAAGCCATCGCCAACGACCTGAGCCAGGTCGGCATCAAGGTGAAGCTGGTCGTGTACCCGTGGAGCACCTACCTGCAGAAGACGGAAAACGGGGAACACACCATGGCCCTTCTGGGCTGGATCGGGGATAACGGCGACCCCGACAACTTCCTCTACGTCCTTTTGGACAAAGACAACGCCGTCAAAGGATCGGCGGGCAACATCGCCTTCTACAAGAGCGATTCCCTCCACGACATCCTGATCCGGGCCCAAAGGATCCCCGACCAGAAGGAACGGGAAAGGCTTTACATCGAGGCGCAGAAGATCATCTTCAACGATGCCCCCTGGGCCCCCCTGGTTTACGCGGAGGATCCGGTGGCGGCCAGCGCGAAGGTGCAAGGTTATGTGGCCAGCCCCTTGGGTCTGGAGCAGCTGACGCAGGTGAGCCTCAAGCCATAACACCGACAGTAACCGGCGCGCGGGGAGGGGCCTCCCTCCCCGCCTCCCCGGAAAGGAGCCTCCTTCGCCCCCCATGACCCGTTACATCGTGCAGCGGCTGCTCCTCTTAATCCCCACCATCCTGGGGATTCTCCTGGTGACTTTCCTGGCTCTCCATCTCATCCCGGGAGATCCCACCCACACCCTCCTCGGCCAGCATGCCACCCCGGCCGCCCAGGAAGCCTTGCGGCGCCAGCTGGGGCTAGATCAGCCCCTCCCCGTCCAGCTCCTGCGCTACCTGGAGACGATGCTCCGCCTGGATCTGGGCGATTCGGTCATCACCCACCGGCCCATCCTCCAGGAGCTGAAGGAACGAATGCCCGTCACCATCACCCTTACCCTGGCGGCCATGCTCATCGCCAGCGCCGGCGGGATCCTCCTCGGCATCCTGGCCGCCGTCCGGCGCCGCACCTGGGTAGATTATTTCAGCATGGGCCTGGCCTTGTTGGGAGTCTCCATGCCCATCTTCTGGCTGGGCCTCCTTCTGGTGTATTACTTTGCCGTGGTGCTGGGGTGGTTCGAGCCCAGCGGTATCGCCTCGGTGCAATACCAGAATCAGGTGCCGGCAGTGACGGGGTTTTTCCTGGTGGATGCCCTATTGGCGGGGAACACCCGCGCCTTCTGGAACGGCCTGTGGCATCTGGTGCTGCCTGCGGTGGCCCTGGGCACCATCCCCATGGCTTTGATCGCCCGCATCACCCGCTCCAGCATGCTGGAAGTGATGGGCCAGGACTACATCCGGACAGCCCGGGCCAAAGGGGTGAGGGAGCGGGTCGTCACCTGGCGCCATGGCTTGAAGAATGCCCTCCTCCCGATCGTCACCGTCATTGGGCTGCAGTTCGGCGCGCTTCTTTCCGGAGCCGTCATCACCGAAAGCATCTTCGCCCTGCCGGGCATGGGTCGCTACATCGTCAACGCCATCTTCAACCGCGATTACCCGGCGGTTCAAGGCGCGGTCATCCTCTTTTCCCTTCTCTTCGTCCTCTTGAACCTCCTGGTGGATCTTCTCTACAGCTGGCTGGATCCCCGGATCCGTTACCAATGATCTTTCCGGTTCCGGTATCCTGAAAAAACAAGGAAGAAGGAGGGAAGGCGCCCGGAGGGTTCCCGGCGCCGGGCTCTTTGGGTACCTTTCGCAGGCTACTTCGCCACCGGGGCGCCGTGGTGGGCCTCGTCATCATCGGGATATTTGTTTTCACGGCCATTTTTGCGCCTCTCCTGGCCCCTTACGGCCCTTTGGAGGGCCAGCTGGCCGATCGACTGCAGCCCCCATCGGCCCAGCATCTTTTGGGGACAGACTATGCGGGGCGGGATCTCCTTTCCCGCATCATCTACGGAGCACGCCTTTCCCTGCAGGTGGGCCTCCTGACGGTGGGTCTGGCTCTTTCCGTGGGCACCCTGTGGGGAGCCTTCAGCGGGTATGCGGGGGGCCTATTCGATCTCCTCAGCATGCGAGCGGTGGATGTGCTCCTGGCTTTTCCCAGCCTTCTCTTGGCCATCCTGATGATCGCCATCCTGGGTCCCAGCCTTACCAACGCCATGCTGGCGGTGGGCATCGTGGCCATCCCAACCTATGTGCGCCTGGTGAGATCGGTGGTGCTGAGCATCAAGAACCAGGAGTTTGTCCTGGCTTCCAGGGCCCTGGGGGCCAGCACCGGGCGCATCCTCCGGCGCCACATCTTTCCCAACGTGATGGCGCCTGTGCTGGTTCAGGCCACCCTGGGTATCGCCGCCGCCATTTTGGAGACGGCAGGTCTTTCCTTCCTCGGCCTGGGGGCCGATGCCCGCACCCCCGAATGGGGCTCCATGCTAGCCCACAACAAGACATACTTCCGCACGGCGCCCTGGACCATGACCTACCCCGGTCTGGCCATCATGCTGGTGATCCTGGGATTCAACCTGCTGGGCGATGGCCTGCGGGACGCCCTGGATCCGCGGTTGAAGCGCTAGCGCCTGTCCCGCTCTCGATTGGGGGGTGCCGCTTCCTCCAATAGATCGGCCAGCTTTTGCACCCACTCGGGCGGAAACGGAGCAGCGGCGTCCACGAGCCGGCCCAGGTCAGGACGCACCCGGACGTAGTCGGCCTGGCGCAGCCAAGCGTCCCGTTGGGCTTCTCCCCCGGGGGCCTCTTCGAGGCTTTCCCCCACCATCTCCTGCAAAGGCACCTGGTAGACCCTGGCCAACTCCTTCAATACGTGAAGAGGGGGTGTCCGTTCCCCTCGTTCGTATTTGCCGACGGTGGAGTAATGAAGCCCTGTGGCCCGCTCCACATCATAAAGGCTCATGTTGCGGCGCAGGCGATACTGACGGAGGCGCTTGCCGAGATCCAAGGGTGTCCTCCTCCAGCCTCAAGAATTAAAGAGACTGAAGGTTAAATCCTGGGGCCATTTTGTCCAGTGAGGCTTCTTGCGTGGGCCGAAATGGCTACATGCGCTGGGGCGCGGTGACCCCTAAGAGGTGAAGGGCTTTTTTGAGGGTGTTCCCCGCCGCTTCCGCCAGAGCCAGACGGGCTGCCTCGACCCTTTCCTCTTCGCCCAACACCCGGCAATCGGTGTAGAAGGTGTGGAAGAGGGAGGCCACCTCCCTGGCGTAGGCGGTCAACCGGTGGGGAGCCCTTTGGGTGGCCGCCTGCTCGACTTCCTCGGGAAAGCGGGCCAGGTGCACCAGGAGGCGCCGTTCCGCCGGGTGAGGGTAGAAGGTCTCCTGCGAACCCTCTAGCCGGTCGGGAGAAAGGGGCTCTTTTCCCAGCTCGCGGGCCCTTTGCAGAAGGCTCTGGATGCGGGCATGGGCGTATTGGACGTAGTACACAGGGTTTTCCTGAGTTTGCAGATTGGCCAGATCGATGTCAAAATCCATGGGCGACTCGGGCGCCCGGGACGCGAAGAAAAACCGGGCTGCATCCCGGTCTACCTCCTGGCGGAAATCCTCCATGGTCACTAAC